>NZ_JBBNAH010000786.1:0-11619 GCF_037994325.1 Pseudomonas sp. | reverse complement strand
CCAACGACTCCACCCAATAGCCTTGCTCGTCGAGTTCTTCGCGGCCTTTCTGGAACGATTTTTCGATTACCACACCGATGCCGACGATTGTCGCGCCGGACTGTTTGATCAGGTCGATCAAGCCATGGGCAGCGCGGCCGTTGGCGAGGAAGTCGTCGATCAGCAGTACGCGGTCGGTCGGCAGCAAGTGCTTGGCGGACACGGCGATGGTGCTTTCGGTTTGCTTGGTAAAGGAGAACACCTTGGAGACCAGCAGGTTTTCCTTGAGGGTCAGCGACTGGTATTTACGCGCGAAAATCACCGGCACGCCCAGTTCCAGACCGGCCATGATCGACGGCGCAATGCCCGAAGCCTCAATGGTGACGATCTTGGTAATGCCCTGATCTTTAAACAGCTCAGCAAAGGCTTGGCCAATCTGCTGCATCAGGCGCGGGTCGATCTGGTGGTTAAGAAAGGCATCGACCTTGAGCACCTGGTCGGACAGCACCACGCCTTCTTCGATAATCTTGTTTTTCAGCGCTTCCATCTCAGGGCTCTCATTTCAACTGTTGCTGGTTTAGTAAGGGTAGGGCGCTCGCCCGGTCACTTTTTCATCATGGCGCGAATATCGGCCAGGGCGGCATTGCCGCGTACGGCTTTGACTTCCACCGGCGTGTCTTCCAGGCCTTCCCAGGCCAGGTCTTCAGGCGGCAGTTCATCGAGAAAACGGCTGGGTGAGCAGTCGATAATTTCGCCGTATTGTTTGCGCCGTGCAGCAAAGGTGAAGGCCAGCGTTTGCCGGGCGCGGGTGATGCCCACGTAGGCCAGGCGGCGTTCTTCTTCGATGGTGTCGGCTTCAATACTGGAGCGGTGCGGAAGAATTTCTTCTTCCATGCCGATGATAAATACGTACGGGAATTCCAGGCCTTTGGAGGCATGCAAGGTCAGCATTTGTACGCCGTCGGCGCCTTCTTCCTCTTCCTGCTGGCGCTCCAGCATGTCGCGCAACACCAGCTTGCCGATGGCGTCCTCAATGGTCATGTCACCGTCTTCGTCGCGCTCCAAGGTATTTTTCAGCGCGTCGATCAGAAACCAGACGTTGCCCATCCGCGCTTCGGCGACTTTGTCGCTGGAGGCGTTCTGGCGTAGCCAATTCTCGTAGTCGATGTCCATCACCATGCTGCGCAGCACGGCAATCGGCTCGTTCTCCACACATTGCAGACGGATTTTATCCATCCAGCGTTTGAACCGTTGCAGGCGCTCGGTGTAGCGGCTGTCGAGGTGTTCGCCCAGGCCGATTTCGTCGGCGGCGTTGTACATCGAGATCTTGCGCTCGGTGGCGTAGTTGCCGAGTTTTTCCAGGGTGGTGGAGCCGATCTCGCGGCGCGGCACGTTGATCACGCGCAAAAAGGCGTTGTCGTCATCCGGGTTTACCAGCAGGCGGAAGTAGGACATCAGGTCTTTTACTTCCTGACGGCCAAAGAAGCTGGTGCCGCCCGACAGGCGATAGGGAATCTGATGGTGCTGCAATTTCAGCTCCATCAGTTTGGCCTGGTAGTTACCGCGGTAGAGAATGGCGAAATCGCTGTACGGCCGGTCGGTGCGCAGGTGCAGGCTGAGGATTTCCATGGCCACACGCTCGCATTCGGCGTCTTCGTTTTTGCAGCGAATAACGCGAATTTCATCGCCGTGGCCCATCTCGCTCCACAGTTGTTTCTCGAACGCGTGGGGATTGTTGGCGATCAGTGTGTTGGCGCATTTAAGGATGCGGCTGGTGGAGCGATAGTTCTGCTCAAGCATTACCACCTTGAGGGAGGGGTAATCCTCTTTCAGCAGCATCAGGTTTTCCGGGCGGGCCCCGCGCCAGGCGTAAATCGACTGGTCGTCGTCGCCAACCACGGTGAACTGGTTGCGTTGGCCGACCAACAGTTTCACCAGCAGGTACTGGCTGGCGTTGGTGTCCTGGTATTCGTCGACCAGCAGGTAGCGCACCTTGTTTTGCCACTTTTCCAGAATGTCGGCGTGTTCTTGGAACAGCTTTACCGGCATCAAGATCAGGTCGTCGAAGTCCACCGCATTGTACGCCTTGAGCGTGCGCTGGTAGTGCATGTAGACGATGGCGGCGGTTTGTTCTTTCGGGTTGCGGGCGTTTTCCAGCGCTTCGGGCGGCAAAATCAGGTCGTTTTTCCACGAGCCGATGTAGTTTTTGATCTCGTCGATGCCGTCATCGCCCGCGTATTCCTTTTGCATGATGTCGCTGAGCAGGGCCTTGATATCGCCTTCATCGAAGATCGAGAAACCCGGCTTGTAACCCAGGCGCGCCCCTTCCTTGCGGATGATGTTCATGCCCAGGTTATGGAAGGTGGACACCGTCAGGCCGCGCCCTTCAGCACCTTTGAGCAAGGTGCCGACGCGTTCTTTCATTTCGCGCGCGGCCTTGTTGGTAAAGGTCATGGCCACGATGTGCTGGGCGCGAATACCGCACTGTTGCACCAGGTGGGCAATCTTGCGGGTGATCACGCTGGTTTTGCCGGAGCCGGCGCCAGCGAGCACCAATAGTGGGCCGCCGACGTAGTTCACGGCTTCTTGCTGCCGGGGATTGAGTCGGGACATCGTGTTTGCATCAGAAGAAGAGGGCGCGCATTTTAGCAGGCCTGGTGCAGAATGCCGTAACCGTCTGGTTATGTGACGCAGCCCATACTGGCTACCTGACAGCCTTGGTTATTTCAAACAATCCAGTACGCTAGTGCCGCATCAGCGGGGGCTGATGAGGAAAAACATCGCACAGGAGGTGCGCAAGAGACGCCGATAACGGCGCGAAAGGGCGGTAGAACCGCCATGTGTAATGCTTTGGGGGAAGTCGCTTGTCCGCGCATGTGCAAACCTTGCGTATAGTCCTGCTGGCCGAAACGCCGGAATGGGCGGCGGTGCTGCGTGAGCACCTGGCTACGATGGGCAATCCGTCGGCGCTGATCACGGCGCCGTCTTGGGCCGCTGCCAGCGGCCTATTCGATGAACACACTCAAGGTCTCTTGCTGGCCACGCCGCTAATGCAGCCTGAGCCTGGTAGTTGCCCGTTGCCCACTGTGCTGCTCTTGGAGCAGGAACCGCCAGAGCCGCCGGTAGGCGTGAGCGACTGGCTGGTACGCGAGGCGTTGACGGCCGACACCCTGCGCCGTTGCCTGCGTTATGTGTGTGAACACGGCGTGCTCAAAGACACCTTGCAGCGCTTGGCTGAGCAAGACCCGCTCACGGGCATCGCCAACCGCCAAGGTTTTCAGACCCTATTGACCGCCCAGCTCGCCGAGTTCAAAGGCCGTGGCTTAGCTCTTGGCCATCTGGATCTGGATAACTTCCGCCACGCCAATGATGCCCTTGGCCACCAGGCCGGTGATCGCTTGATCCTGCAGGTGGTCGCGCGTTTGAAGGGCCAGCTTTCGGTTGATGACCACCTGGCCCGTTTGGGCAGCGATGAATTTGCCTTGCTCTTGGACATCCGCCGCGACCCGCAGCGCGCGGTGAAGATTGCCGAACGCATCACCGAAGCGCTGTCCGAACCTTACTGGGTGGACGGCGAAAGCCTGTTGATCGGTTGCAGCTTGGGGGTGGCCCACGCCCGCGTCGATGCCGGCGCCGACCCGTTGATGTGGCACGCCCATATCGCCATGCAGCAGGCCAAGAGCCAACAAGGCTGCACGTTTCATGTCTTTGACGAGCGCATCAACCGCAATGCGCGCAGCGTTGCCGATCTGGAAAGCGAGTTGCGCCGTGCCTTGCGCCGTGACGAGCTGGAACTGCACTACCAGCCGCGTTTATGTCTGAAAACGGGCCAGATTCTCGGCCTAGAGGCGCTGGTGCGCTGGCGTCACGCCGAGCGCGGCTTGCTGGCGCCGAATGAGTTTGTGCCACTGGCCGAGGAAAGCGGTTTGATCGTGCCATTGGGCTACTGGGTAATTTCCCGTGCCCTGCGCGATATGCAGTGGCTGCGCGGGCGTGGGCTGCCGGCCTTGCATATGGCGGTGAATCTGTCGTTCCGCCAGTTTCAGGACAGCCAGTTGCTGCCGACCCTTAGCCGTTTGATTGAGGAACGTGGTGTGGATGCACGCTGGCTCGAATTCGAGCTGACGGAAACCGCCGTGATGCGCCGCAGCGACCATGTGCAGCAGACCATGAAGGCCCTCGGCAAGCTGGGCGTACGTTTTTCCTTGGATGACTTTGGCACCGGCTTCTCGTCGTTTGTGCACCTGAACAACCTGCCTATCACCATGCTGAAAATCGACAAAAGCTTTGTCGGTGGCATGGACGATCGGCCGGAAAATCGCCAGTTGGTGCGGGCGATGATCAACCTGGCACATAACCTCGAGCTGGCGGTGGTGGCCGAGGGCGTGGAAAACACCGAGCAGCTGGAACTGTTGCGTCAGTTCGGTTGTGACCAAGTGCAGGGTTACCTGGTCAGCAAGCCTCTGCCGCTGGCCGAGTTGGCGCGTTTTCTGGTGTTTGGTAGTCGCCAGGCGTTGTTGTCGGGGCTGACGACTGTTTAAGCCGCAGCATGCGCGCGGTTTTCCATTCAAACCCCAGGGTCAGCCCTATTGCTGCGCAGGCAAGTCCAGCGGCCAACCCCCACCAGACACCTTGTGCGCCCCAGCCCAGGTGAAATGCCAGTAACCAGGCCGCTGGTGCGCCGACCAGCCAATAGCAAACGATGCCCACCAAAAACGTGGTTTTTGCGTCTTTCAGCCCGCGAATCGCACCCATGGCAATGGTTTGAATACCGTCGAACAGCTCGAATAACGCGGCGATGGCCAACAGGCTGACGGCCAGGGCGATGATGTCGGCAAAGGCTGGGTCGTTGGTGTCTAGATACAGGTCGACCACTGCCTGCGGCGCCAGCCAAAACAGCAGACCAAAGCCCAGCATGCACACCCCGCCGACCAGCAGACCCAAGCGCCCGGCGCGACGCGCTTCCTCCAGGCGCCCGGCACCGAAGTGCTGGCCGATGCGAAAGGTCACCGCGTAAGAAATGCCCACCGGCACCATAAAGGCTACATACACCGATTGCAGGGCGATCTGGTGAGCCGCCATCTGCGTGCTACCCAGCGCGCCCATGCACAGCGCAGCAAAGGCAAACAATCCCGACTCCACTGCATAGGTGCCGCCAATAGGCATGCCGAGGCGCAGCAGTTCGACCATCGCTGCCCGTTGTGGACGTAGCAGGCCGGTGAACAGTGGATAAGGCGAATAGGCCGAATGGCGCAGCACATGCAGTGCCAGCAACAACGCCATCAGGGTGCTGACAATCGCCGTGACCAGACCAATGCCCGCCAAGCCCAGGTGCGGCAAACCGAACATACCGTGGATCAGCACATAGTTGAGTGCCAGGTTGGCCAGCGCGCCGCCAATGCTGATGGCCATAACCGGGCCGGCGCGGCCAATGGCGCTGGTAAAGCCGCGTAGGGCCATAAAGCTCATATAGCCGGGCAGGGCGAATACTAAGGTGGACAGAAATTGCCCGGCACCCTGCACGCTGTCTGGCGTCTGGCCAAACAACAGCAAGATGGGGCCAAGGTTCCAGAGCAATAGCCCGGCGCCCAAGGCCAACGCCCAGCCCAGCCATAAGCCGTTTTGCGTGAGTTGGGCGACGCCCAGATGGTCGCCACTGCCGTGACGAATCGCCACCAGATTGCCAACGGCGGCAATCACGCCCACGCAGAAAATCGACACAAAGGAATAGCTCGCCGCGCCCAAGCCACCGCCAGCGAGGGCGGCCGGGCCGAGCAGACCCATCATCACCGTGTCGGTAAACACCATCATCACGTGCGCCAGTTGAGCGGCGATCAGGGGGCCAGCGAGGCGCAGAATGGCTTTCAGTTCAGCTCGGGTAGCGGTTGGCATGATGAGTCTGGCTCAGTTAAGGCGCGGATCAGATGGCGCTGCATTGGCTTCAGGTGGAGCCATTCTGCGAGCTTCAGCCGGCATGCACAAAAGGATAAAAACGATATCTGTCATGACTTAAACTCATGCCAGATTTTTCTCTGGAGCTTGTGTGATGTCTCAGCGTCTTCCCGGCTTATATGCGCTGCGCGCCTTTGAAGCGGCGGCGCGGCATGCCTCGTTCACCCAGGCAGCGCAGGAATTGGCCATTACCCAAAGTGCGGTAAGCCGGCATATCCGCACCCTGGAAGAGCACTTTGGCTGCCGATTATTTCAACGCGCCGGACGCAATCTGCAGCTCACGGAGGCGGCGAGAATGCTATTGCCCGGTGTAAGCGATGGGTTCGCTGCGCTGGAGCGCGCGTGCGGCGCGTTAAGCACTGACGACTCGATCCTGCGCTTGAAAGCACCCTCGACCCTGACTATGCGCTGGTTACTGGCGCGGCTATCGCGTTTTCGCATGCTGGGCGACGGCATGGAAGTGCAGCTCACCAGCGCCTGGATGGATGTCGATAAGGTCGACTTTCACCACGAGCCGTTCGATTGCGCCGTGCTACTGGGCAAGGGAAGTTTTCCTGAGGAATGGGAAAGCGTCGAATTGTTTGCTGAATGGCTGATCCCCGTTTGCGCGCCGGAAGCCGTTGCCGATGGGCCTTGGGATTTGCCGCGGTTGCAGCAGGCCGAGCTGTTGCATCCCACCCCGGATCGCCGCGACTGGCGGCGCTGGTTGCAGGCTACCGGGCTGACTGAGGACATTGCGCTTAAAGGTGGCCAGGTGTTCGACATCTTGGAGCTCGGTATGGTGGCGGCGGCGCGCGGTTACGGGGTGTCGATTGGCGATTTGGTGATGATTGCTGAAGACGTCGCCCAAGGTCGTCTTGGCCTGCCCTGGCGCAGCGCCGTCGCCAGCGGTGACAGTTATTTCCTGGTCTGGCCCAAGGCCAAGCGGGGCCAAGCCCGCTATCAACGCTTGCGCGACTACCTGCTGAATGAGGTCGCTGCGATGCAGTTACCAGTCGTCGTACATCTTCTGTAACCTCTGCGTGTTTTTTTCCGACGAGGGTGATGGCTAAATGCCTCGTTTCGATTGACGCACGAATTTACTCAAGTATTCTGCGCGCCCCGCCGAATATCTAAACAGGCTGCCCTCCACAAGCGGGCGGCCTTATTTCTGCTTTTATGGAAATGTGGCGCAACTCAAGCGCCGCTGCTCGCCTATGGAGATGTACATGTCTCAGCCACGTTCCCGCATCGCCTGGCAGCTCGCCTCTGCCCTGGCCGTGATTCTGGTTTTGCTGATTGGCCTTAGCACGCTGTTCGCCTTGCGCTCGTTAAGCACGGCCAACTTGACCACCCGCGAAGAGCATTTGGGCAGCGAAGCCCGCTTACTGGCTGACCAGCTCAGCACCTTCCACACCAGCCTCAAAGAAAGCACTCAGCGCCTGGCCGGCTTGTTTGAGCAGCGCTTTAGTACCGGCCTTAACGTGCATGTCGATGAGCGTGTGCCGGTAGCGGCGTTGCAAGCGCCCGCGTTGTACCTGGGCGATGTGCGTCTGAACAACGAGTTCAACGAAGTAGACGAATTCCGCCGCCTCACTGCTGGCGTGGCCACGGTGTTTGTTCGCGATGGCGACGATTTCGTGCGCGTCACCACCTCGCTGACCAAGCAGGACGGTAGCCGCGCCATTGGCACGGTGCTCGACCATGCCCACCCGGCCTATCAACGTCTGCTCAGCGGGCAAAATTATGTTGGGCGCGCGCTGTTGTTTGATCGCTTCTACATGACCCAATACACGCCGGTGACCGACCCCTCGGGCAAGGTAATTGCCGTGTTGTTCGTAGGTTTTGACTACACCGACGCGCAGAACGCCCAGTTCGAAAACCTCAAACGCTTCCGGATCGGCTCGACCGGTTCGCTGGCGCTGCTGGATGAGCAAAAGCATTGGCTGGTACCGCCAGCCGGCGCTCAACAGCCCGACAAAATTATCGACAACGTGGTGAGCCTTGCCGCCAAGCCTGGGAAGGGCGAGTTCTGGCATGACGGCGAGCAGGAGTTCTACAGCGTGGCCCAGCCGTTTGCCGGTGGCCCATGGACGGTCTTGGCCAGCATGCCGAAAACTGAAATTCAGGCGGTGACCTGGCGTGTCGGCGGCCAATTGGCCATTGGTAGCTTGATCACCCTGATGCTGGCAGTGGGTGCGGTTATCTGGTTGCTGCGGCGCAAATTGCGCCCACTCGGTGACTTGGTAAATCAAGCACATGCCCTGGGCAACGGTGACCTCAGCGTGCGGCTGAATATCGCCAGCCACGACGAAATTGGCGAGTTGGCGCGCAGCTTCAACCAGATGGGTGAAGCGCTGTCGACCATGGTGTCGCGCATTCGCGGGGCGGCGGAAAATGTGAGTAGCCGCGCGCAGGCATTGGCGGGTTTGTCCTCCGGTGCTTATGAAGGTATCGAGCAGCAGTCCGGCGAAATCAGCAGCATGGCCGGCGCCGTGGAAGAGTTCAGCGCCACCTCGCTGAATATCGCCGACAACATGCGCCACACCGAACGCCTGGCTAATGAAAACTCTCAGCAAACCCGTATTGGTCGTACCTCCATGGAGGAAGCCTCGGCAGCGCTGGAGCAAATCTCCAGCTCGCTGAATGGCACCGCCGATGTGATCAACACCCTGGGCCAGCGCTCGCAGGAAATTGGCGGCATCGTCAGCGTGATTACTTCTATTGCCGACCAGACCAATCTGCTGGCCCTCAACGCCGCCATCGAAGCTGCACGCGCTGGTGAGCAGGGCCGTGGCTTTGCCGTGGTGGCAGATGAAGTGCGCAGCCTGGCTGGCCGCACCCGCGATGCCACCAATGAGATCTCCGCCATGATCCAAAGTATTCAAGGCGAGACCAGCAGTGCCATCGCCACCATGGAACAAGGCAAGCTGCAAATGCAGGACGGCTTGCAGCGTAACGCCAAAGTCGCTCAGGCGTTGACGCAGATTGCCGAGCAAAGCCAGGCCGCTGGCGAGCAGTTCGCCGCCATCACCACGGCTACTGGCGAGCAAAGCAGCACCGCGACCATGCTCAGCAGCAACCTGCAGAGCATCGCGTTGGCCAACAGCGAACAGCACGAAGTGATCACCAATTTGGCCGAAACAGCCAAAGAGCTTGATCAATTGGCAGCGGGGCTGCGTGCCGAGGTCGGGCGCTTCCAGTAACCCGCAACATGGAAAAATCCCCGGCGCCAACCGGGGATTTTTTTATGCCGCTGTTATCACCAGGCAGCCTTTGATAATGCGCACCCGAACGGTGTCATTCACCTCAAACCCTGCCTGCTGTAGCCACAGCCCCTTCAGTTGTAACCACGGGATTTTCTTTGGTTGTGCGTACTGACTTTCGCGCTTGCTGGGCGCCACATAGTCAGCGGCGACTTTCAAATGGCGTTCGGTGAATTGCGGAGCAAGTGAAACTTCATGGATGGTCATGATTGATTCCTGCGCAAAGGCGTCTAGTGAGCGGGCGTACGAATTGCACACACCGGGGCTACACCTGCAGTTTGCTCAACTAAATACTGGATATCCATACACTATCGCTTTAATGCGCAGCGGTAATTCCTGAGAGATGGTGCGGATGTTTCCTGTAAGTTGCGATTAACCTTGTGTAGCCCCCCGATATTGCAGGGCTTCAGCCAAGTGCTCGCGGCTAATAGCTGTGCTGTATTCAAGGTCGGCCAGGGTTCGCGCCACTTTTAAAATTCGATGCGCCGCGCGCAGTGAGAGGCCGAGGCGCTCGCAGGCGGTTTCCAGCCAACGCTGATCTTCCTGTTGCAGCGCGCAGTGCTCGCGTAAGCCGGGCAGATCAAGAAAGGCATTGGCGACGCCTTGACGGCGCATTTGCAGCGACCTGGCCTTGGCCACCTGCGCTGCCGCTGTGGCAGTGTCGGCGCCCTTCTGTGCGCAGACATGCAGCACGGTGGTTTCCCGCGCGACGGTGACGTGCAGATCAATGCGGTCCAGCAACGGGCCGGACAGCTTGCCGCGATAGCGCTGCAACTGTTCAGTGCTACAGCGGCAGCGACCGCTGGGGTCACCGAGGTAGCCGCAGGGGCATGGGTTCATTGCCGCGACCAGTTGAAAGCGTGCGGGGAAATGCACTTTATCTTTAGCTCGCGCGATCACGATCTGGCCGCTTTCAAGGGGCTCACGCAGCACCTCCAGCACACGTCGATCAAATTCGGGCAGCTCATCAAGAAACAAAACACCGTGGTGCGCCAGCGTGATTTCGCCAGGTTGCGGGCGACTGCCGCCACCCACCAACGCCGGACCAGATGCCGTGTGATGGGGATGCCGAAAAGGTCGCTGCGGCCACGCACTCATTGGCGTATGACTGGCTACCGATTGAATGGCGGCTACTTCCAGTGCCTCTTGTTCTTCCAGCGGTGGCAAAAGACCCGGAAGCCGGCTGGCGAGCAGGGTTTTGCCAGTCCCAGGTGGGCCGCTGAACAAGAGGTTGTGCGAGCCAGCAGCAGCGACCAGCAAGGCGCGTTTGGCGGCGACTTGTCCTTGCACTTCACTGAGATCGGGATAGGGCGCGCAATGGCGCAAAAGACCCTGCGCCTGGTAGGGCGCAATGGGTGTGTGGCCGTTGAAATGCGCGGCCAACTCCAGCAGATGATCTATCGCTAGCACTGTCAGGCCTGATGCCAGGCTGGCTTCTTCGGCATTGCTGCGCGGCACTATCAAGGTGCGCCCAGCGGCGCGCGCCGCCAATGCTGCCGGCAGTACGCCCTGTACTGAGCGCACGGCGCCGGACAACGCCAACTCGCCCAGGCACTCGATATTTTCCAAGGCTGCCACGGGCACCTGACCGCTGGCGGCAAGAATGCCCAGGGCGATGGCGAGGTCGAAGCGCCCGCCGTCTTTAGGTAAGTCGGCTGGCGCGAGGTTTAAGGTGATGCGTCTTTGCGGAAATTCGAAGGCGCAATTCAGAATTGCGCTACGCACGCGGTCTTTGCTTTCTTTGACTGCGGTTTCCGGCAAGCCCACTAACGTCAGCGCCGGCAAACCATTGGCCAGGTGTGCTTCGACAATAACGGAAGGTGCTTGTACGCCTACTTGGGCGCGGCTATGGACGATAGCCAGGGACATCGATCACTCCTTGATCACAGACCACTCAGCAGTGGCTCACTCGCTAGGCGGCGACGCTTTGGCTTCCAGCTCGGCAACCTTGGCTTCCAGTGCCTCAAGGCGTGCGCGGGTGCGGGCGAGGACGGCCATTTGGCTGTCGAACTCTTCGCGGCTAACCAGATCAAGCTTGCTGAAACCACTTTGCAGCAAGGCTTTGAATTGGGTTTCGAATTCACCGCGTGGCAGAGGTGTTTCACCATTGAACAGGCGCGATGCGTGGGTGCTTAGGGCGTCGAGCAGGGCTTTGGGCGGCAGCATAGAAAGGTTCCAGAAAAGTCGGCTGGCAGTGTATCACGCAGCATCTAGGCTAACGGTTGCAGGGTTTTGCACGGTTTTGGAGCGCGGGTTAAGCAAGGGGTGCGCTGTTGTTGTGCGTGACTCGCCTATGCGATCTGGTCACGGTATTGGGTAGGCGCTGTAACTCACTGAATTTCGGGCTTTTCAGCGAGCTGGCAAGCTTTCTGCTTAGTGGCCTATGACGCATGCACCGATGCAGTTCGGATGCGTAAGGCGAAGCGGGGGAGTCGTTTCGTCA
>NZ_JBBNAH010000785.1:0-8350 GCF_037994325.1 Pseudomonas sp. | reverse complement strand
GCCAGACCGGTTACTGCTTTAGTCAGCTCAACGGTGTCGTTAAACCCCGATGTTTTTAGCCGCTGCAAACGCTCCGGCATGCTTTGTGGGCCATCCGGCAATTCCCAGACAAACAGGCCGATGCGTTGCCCATCGGCGTCGCTTAAAACACGGCGATTAAGCAGGCCCGCCACGGTAGTGCGCGCCCCTTGGCCGCCGCTTTTGGCCTGGATATGGCCAGGCAGGCGCAGGTACAACTCGCCCTGCAAAACCGTTTGCGCTTCTTGCATCGGCAACGTCGCAGGAATGGCTGGAATATGCCCGGCATGGGCACTCCAGTCCTGACCGCTAACACCATCGCCCCGGCTAATCACCTGCTGCAATTGCCCGCCTCGATAGACCAGGCTGACCGCCACACCATCCACCTTTGGCTGTACCCATAGATCGCTGCGATGCTGCAGCCAGGCAGTTACTGCCTGGGCATCGGCCAACTTATTCAGTCCGGTATGGGCGACGGGGTGTTTGAGCGCGCCGCTGTTGGCGGGTGCCGGCGCTGGTTCGGCGACCGCCACATGAGGGAAACACTCCCGCCATTGGCGCAGGCGCGCCAACGTTTGGTCATAGAGCTCATCGGCAATCGGCGACTGACCTTGGCGGTGATAGCTGTCGTTCCACCGGCCTATTTGAGTGGAGAGAGCATGCAGTTCGGTGTTGGCCTGTTCGGCCGGCCAACTGGGGCAGGGGGCGCCGAAAGCCGGCAGGGAGAGGTAACAGCAGAGCAGCAAAGCAATCCGTCGCAGCATGGGGAACGTCCTGTTCGAGTTGGGGCTCGGACAGGTTACCGATTGGGCAACGAGCGCCAATCAGCTCGGGCTGTTTTGCGTGTAGGGTGTGCTGCGCGCACCAAGGCGATATCGGGAAGATTGCCAGGTGCGCACAGCACACCCTACAACCGGCTTTCGCGCCGATAAAAAAGCCCCGCACTCGGCGGGGCTTTTTGCACAGCGAAACCTTACAGGCCGGCGTTGCCGCGCAGCTGTTCGGCTTTGTCGGTTTTTTCCCAGGTGAAGGTGCTGAAGGTGTCGTCGCCTACAGTCACTTGCTCTGGGGTACGACCGAAGTGGCCGTAGGCCGCAGTGGCTTGGTACATCGGGTGCAGCAGGTCGAGCATTTTGGTGATGGCGTACGGACGCAGGTCGAACGTGTCGCGTACCAGCTTGATGATGGTTTCTTCGCTGACCTTGTTGGTGCCAAAGGTGTTGATCGAAACCGACGTCGGCTGGGCCACGCCGATGGCGTAGGACACCTGGATTTCGCAGCGATCGGCCAGGCCGGCAGCGACAATGTTCTTGGCTACGTAACGACCGGCGTAAGCCGCGGAACGGTCAACCTTGGATGGGTCTTTACCGGAGAACGCGCCACCACCGTGACGGGCCATGCCGCCGTAGGAGTCGACGATGATTTTGCGGCCGGTCAGGCCGCAGTCGCCCACCGGGCCGCCGATCACGAAGTTACCGGTCGGGTTGATGTGGAACTGGGTGTCTTTGTGCAGCCACTCAGCCGGTAGCACGTGCTTGACGATCAGTTCCATGACGCCTTCGCGCAGGTCTTTGTAGCTGACGTCCGGGTTGTGCTGGGTCGACAGTACGACTGCGTCAACGGCCACTGGCTTGCCGTTTTCGTAGCGGAAGGTGACCTGGGATTTAGCATCCGGGCGCAGCCAAGGCAGCAAGCCAGATTTACGCGCTTCAGCCTGGCGCTCGACCAAACGGTGGGCGTAGCAGATGGGCGCAGGCATCAACACGTCGGTGTCGTTGCTGGCGTAGCCGAACATCAGGCCCTGGTCGCCAGCGCCTTGGTCTTCCGGCTTGCTGCGGTCAACGCCTTGGTTAATGTCGGGGGATTGCTTGCCGATGATGTTCATCACGCCGCAGGTCGCACCGTCGAAGCCGACGTCGGAGCTGGTGTAGCCGATGTCGGTGATGACGTTACGGACGATTTCTTCCAGGTCGACCCAGGCGTTGGTGGTGACTTCGCCAGCGATGATGGCTACACCGGTTTTCACCAGGGTTTCGCAGGCCACACGGGCGAACTTGTCCTGGGCAATGATGGCGTCCAGCACGGCATCCGAAATCTGGTCAGCGATTTTGTCTGGGTGTCCTTCAGACACCGACTCAGAGGTGAAAAGAGAGTATTCGCTCATTTCGACGGGTTCCTGTTTATCAAATGTTCAGCAGCGTTTTGGCTGCCGATGGGTCCGGGCTACCAGGGGCGCGCTGAAAGTGGCGCACCTGAATCTGGAAACCATTGCGTAAACCAATGTAGAGGCTTTCTCCGGGTTCAAGCCCTGCGGCTGTCGCCCAATGGGCCAGGTCGTCCTGTTCAAAGCCCAGCCAGAGATCACCACAGGCCTCCCTGGCCCAGCTCTGGTTGTGGCGGCATAACTCGGTAATCAACAGGCTGCCGCCGGGTTTAACCCGCTGCGCCAGCTGTTTTAAAGCGTCGGCGGGAGCCGCCAGGTGGTGCAGCACCATATTTAGCACCACACAATCGGCGGCCAGCTCGCTGTCTTCATTTAACGCATCGGCCAGTTGCAGATCGACGTTGCCCAAGCCTTCACGCTCGCAGCGCATACGCGCCAGTTCGAGCATGGCCGGGCTGTTGTCTAGCGCGGTGACCTGGGAGAAGCGGCGCGCCAGCTCGGGCAGAAAACCACCATCGCCTGGGCCGACTTCCAATGCCGTGGCATCCGCGTTAAAGCCTAGTGCGTCGAGCAGCGCCAGTACGCTGTCGCGGTACTGCGGCAGGCCGGCGATCAAGTCTTGCTGGGCCTGGAAGTTCTCGGCCATGCGACTGAAAAAATCCTGGCTGGCGGCGGCGCGCTGGCTGTGTACGGCGGCGATGCGGGTTTGTACGTCAGTCGGCAACTCAAGGTGGTCGACTTCATCGAGCAGGGCGTTGTGCAGCAAACCACCCAAGCGTTCAGCCGGCGCCAGGGCACGGCGGTAGAAAATGGCGTTGCCTTCGCGGCGGGTGGCAACCAGGCCGGCCTGGGCGAGCACCTTTAAGTGGTGGCTCATGCCCGACTGGCCGGTGGCGAAAATCTGCGCCAGTTCCAGCACCCCGAAGGAGTCGTTGCTTAGCGCGCGCAGCACGTTCAAACGCAGCGGATCGCCACCGGCTTTGCACAAGGCAGCCAGTTCGTCAGCGGGCTCGAAGCGGAGCTGGGGTACGCGCATATTCATAGGCTGCGCAGTCTAGTCGGTCATTTTTTATCCAGCAAGACCAATATCAAAAAGTTTTGATATTGCACGTATTGCGTTGCGCAGTGGACAAAAGCACCCCGGCACGACCATCTGTGATTGCCCCGCACCTCCTGCCTGGGCGAAAATGGCCGCCTTTTTGTGAACCGTCCTTCCAGGAGATTAGCGATGCCCAGCCGTCGTGAGCGTGCCAATGCCATTCGTGCCCTCAGCATGGATGCCGTGCAAAAAGCCAACAGCGGCCACCCCGGTGCACCGATGGGCATGGCGGATATCGCCGAAGTGCTGTGGCGTGACTACCTCAAGCACAACCCAAGCAACCCTGAGTTCGCTGACCGTGACCGCTTTATTCTGTCCAACGGCCACGGCTCGATGCTTATCTATTCGTTGCTGCACCTGACTGGCTACGACCTGTCCATCGACGACCTGAAAAACTTCCGCCAACTGCACAGCCGCACCCCGGGCCACCCGGAATACGGCTACACCCCGGGCGTGGAAACCACCACCGGCCCATTGGGTCAGGGCCTGGCCAACGCCGTTGGTTTTGCCATTGCCGAAAAAGTGCTGGGCGCGCAGTTCAACCGCCCCGGCCATGACATCGTCGACCACCACACCTACGTGTTCCTCGGTGACGGTTGCATGATGGAAGGCATTTCCCACGAGGTAAGCTCGCTGGCCGGCACCCTGGGCCTGGGTAAGTTGATCGCCTTCTACGACGACAACGGCATCTCCATCGACGGCGAAGTGGAAGGCTGGTTCACCGACGACACCCCTAAGCGCTTTGAAGCCTACGGCTGGCAAGTGATCCGCAATGTTGACGGCCACGACGCCGAAGAAATCAAGATTGCCATCGACACCGCGCGCAAAAGCGCACAGCCCACCCTGATCTGCTGCAAAACCGTGATTGGTTTTGGTTCGCCAAACAAGCAAGGCAAAGAAGACTGCCACGGTGCGCCATTGGGTGGCGACGAAATCGCCCTGACCCGTGCCGCTTTGGGCTGGAAACACGACGCCTTTGAAATTCCGGCGGAGATCTACGCCGAGTGGGATGCCAAAGCCGCCGGTGCTGCCGCCGAAGCTGACTGGAACAAGCGCTTTGACGCCTACGCTGCCGCGCACCCGGAACTGGCCGCTGAGCTGAAACGCCGCCTGGCCGGCGACCTGCCTGCCGACTTCGCTGAAAAGGCTGTTGCCTATATCAACGACGTGGCGAGCAAAGGCGAAACCATCGCCAGCCGTAAAGCCAGCCAGAACGCCCTCAACGCGTTTGGCCCGTTGCTGCCAGAATTCCTCGGCGGTTCGGCCGACCTCGCCGGCTCCAACCTGACCCTGTGGAAAGGCTGCAAAGGCGTGAGCGCTGAAGACGCGGCCGGCAACTATATGTTCTACGGCGTACGTGAATTCGGTATGAGCGCGATCATGAACGGCGTGGCCTTGCACGGCGGCTTTGTGCCGTACGGCGCGACCTTCCTGATCTTTATGGAATACGCCCGCAATGCGGTGCGCATGTCCGCATTGATGAAAAAGCGCGTGCTGTATGTGTTCACCCACGACTCCATCGGCTTGGGTGAAGACGGTCCAACCCACCAGCCAATCGAACAACTGACTAGCCTGCGCACCACGCCCAACCTCGACACGTGGCGCCCAGCCGATGCCGTGGAATCGGCCATTGCCTGGAAACACGCCATTGAGCGCAAAGACGGCCCAAGCGCGCTGATTTTCTCCCGCCAAAACCTGCCACACCAAGCTCGTGACGCCGAGCAATTGGCCAACGTGGAGCGCGGTGGTTATGTGCTCAAAGACTGCGCCGGCGAGCCTGAGCTGATCCTGATTGCCACCGGTTCGGAAATCGGTCTGGCGGTGCAGGCTTACGACAAACTCACCGAGCAAGGCCGCAACGTGCGTGTGGTGTCCATCCCCTGCACCAGCGTGTTTGATGCCCAGGATGCCGGCTACAAGCAATCGGTTCTGCCGGTACAGGTTGGCGCGCGTATCGCTATCGAAGCTGCCCACGCCGATTACTGGTACAAGTACGTCGGCCTGGAAGGTCGCGTGATCGGCATGACCAGCTTTGGCGAATCGGCCCCGGCGCCGGCGCTGTTCGAACACTTCGGCTTTACCGTGGAGAACATCCTCGAGCAAGCCGGCGAGTTGTTGGAAGGCTGATAGGCCGGCCACTCTCGTAAACACCGTCTTCCCCGCGAAGGCGGGGACCCCGGTGCGCAGGTCTATCAGCGCACCTGGATTCCCGCCTTCGCGGGAATGACGGAGGTTTGAGGTGGCATCCGGGTTTGGCCGTTTCACCCCCTCCGCTCCATCCGACGTGAGCCTGCCCATGTCCCAACGCCCTTATAGAGTCGCCCTTAACGGTTATGGCCGCATCGGCCGCTGCGTGCTGCGCGCGTTATATGAGCGTGGTAGCAAAGCCGGTTTCCAAGTGGTGGCGCTGAATGATCTGGCCGACTTGGCCAGCCTCGAATACCTCACCCGCTTTGACTCCACCCACGGCCGTTTTCCCGGCGAGGTGCGCATTGAAGGCGAGTGCCTGCATATCAATGGCGACAACCTGCACGTGCTGCGCAGCCCGACGCCGGAAGGCATCGACTGGGCGGCATTGGGTATCGACCTGGTGTTGGAATGCTCCGGCGCCTACAACAGCCGCGCCGATGGCCAGCGCTTTCTGGATGCCGGCGCGCCGCGCGTGCTGTTCTCGCAGCCCATGGCCAGCGAGGCGGATATTGACGCCACCATCGTTTATGGCGTTAACCAAGAGCGTTTGACCGGCCGCGAAACCTTGGTTTCCAACGCCTCGTGCACCACCAACTGCGGCGTGCCACTGTTGAAGTTGCTCAACGAAGCGGTGGGTCTGGAATATGCATCGATCACCACCATTCACTCGGCCATGAACGATCAGCCGGTGATTGATGCGTACCACCATGAAGACCTGCGCCGCACGCGCTCGGCGTTTCAGTCGGTGATTCCGGTGTCCACCGGCCTGGCGCGCGGTATTGAGCGTTTGTTGCCGGAACTTGCCGGGCGAATTCAGGCCAAAGCCGTGCGGGTGCCGACGGTGAACGTCTCGTGCCTGGACATTACCTTGCAGACGGCCCGTGACACCGATGCCAACGAGATTAACCGCGTGCTGCGTAACGCCGCGGAAAACGGTCCCTTGAAAGGCTTGCTGGCGTACACCGAATTGCCGCACGCCAGCTGTGATTTCAACCATGACCCGCATTCGGCGATTGTCGACGGTAGTCAGACCCGGGTTTCCGGCCCACGCCTGGTAAACCTGCTGGCCTGGTTCGACAACGAATGGGGCTTTGCGAATCGCATGCTCGATGTGGCCCAGCATTATTTAGACGTCGCTGTGGCAATAAATAGCGTTCCACCTGTTTCTAAACCCTTTTGATCAACCAGCCCGGGAAGGACTGCGCCATGACCACCCCTCTTGTACAAAAAATGAGCGATCTCGATCTGAAAGGTAAGCGCGTGCTGATTCGCGAAGACCTCAACGTGCCGGTAAAAGACGGCGTGGTCACCAGCGACGCGCGCATTCTCGCCTCCTTGCCAACCATCAAGCTGGCTCTGGAAAAAGGCGCGGCGGTGATGGTGTGCTCGCACCTGGGGCGCCCGACCGAAGGCGAATTCAGCGCAGAGAACAGCCTGAAGCCAGTCGCTGACTACTTAAGCAAAGCCCTCGGCCGTGACGTGCCGTTGGTGGCTGACTACCTCGGCGGCGTCGACGTTGCCCCAGGCAGCATCGTGCTGTTTGAAAACGTGCGCTTTAACAAAGGCGAGAAAAAGAACAGCGACGAGCTGGCCCAGCAATACGCCGCCCTGTGCGATGTGTTTGTGATGGACGCCTTTGGCACCGCGCACCGCGCCGAAGGCTCGACCCATGGCGTCGCCAAGTTCGCCAAAGTTGCCGCTGCTGGCCCGCTGCTGGCTGCTGAGCTGGAGGCACTGGGCAAGGCTCTGGGCGCACCGGCCAAGCCAATGGCCGCTATCGTCGCTGGCTCGAAAGTGTCGACCAAGCTCGACGTGCTCAACAGCCTGAGCCAGATCTGCGACCAACTGATCGTCGGTGGCGGTATCGCCAACACCTTCCTCGCCGCTGCCGGCTACCCGGTGGGCAAGTCGCTGTACGAGCCGGATCTGCTCGACACCGCCAAGGCCATTGCCGCCAAAGTGAGCGTACCGTTGCCGGTAGACGTGGTCGTGGCCAAGGAATTCGCCCAGACCGCCGAAGCGACCGTTAAAGCCATCGCCGATGTGGCAGACGACGACATGATCCTCGACATCGGCCCGCAAACCGCCGCGCTGTTTGCTGACTTGCTGAAATCGTCGAAAACCATTCTGTGGAACGGCCCGGTCGGCGTATTTGAGTTCGACCAATTCGGCGAAGGCACCAAAGCCTTGGCCTTGGCCATTGCCGAAAGCTCGGCGTTTTCCATTGCGGGCGGTGGCGACACCTTGGCCGCCATCGACAAGTACGGCGTAGGCGACAAGATCTCCTACATTTCCACTGGCGGCGGCGCGTTCCTCGAGTTCGTCGAAGGCAAAGTGCTGCCGGCGGTGGAAGTACTTGAGCAGCGCGCGAAGGCGTGATGGCCGTTTACCGTTTGTGCGCGCCCGCTGTCGCCGCCCTGGTACTGATGGGCTGCAGCAGCGCGCCGGCACAAAAGGTGACGCCGGATAAGCCCGAGCAAACCGAGCAGCAGCGCGAGCGCTGCTACCAGACAAGCTGGTGGGCAGAAACCTCGGCAGTGATCTACCGTCGTTTCGACGAAGAACATCAGCCGCAGCCGGCCCAAACTGAAAACCAGCCAGCGGCAGCCACGGAGGAATGCCCCTGAATGGCGCGTCTGCACGCCGTAGGCTGTGCTGTACGCACCATTACGCGGTGTAGCCCGTTACGCAGGAGCAACTATTTCAGCGCCCCATAGGTCACTGCTAATAGCCCCCTCGCGTAAAGGAAGACCTGCCATGAACCACTACAGCGCCGCTGTGCTGACCGCTTCGTTTGTACTAATGCTCACCGGCTGTGCCGGCGGTGGCTCCACCAGTGCGTGCGAGGTGATGAGCCCCGCCCAGATCAGTCTGCCCAC
>NZ_JBBNAH010000784.1:0-5864 GCF_037994325.1 Pseudomonas sp. | reverse complement strand
GGACGAAACTGGGCGCGGTGCCAGGCTATCTGCTGGCCGGCATCGTTATCGGCCCTTCGGCATTGGATTTGGTGAAAAGCCCGCAAAACGTCAGCCATTTTTCCGAGATGGGCGTGGTGTTGCTGCTTTTTATCATCGGCCTGGAACTCTCGCCCCGGCGCCTCTGGCATATGCGTCGGGCCTTGTTTGGCATTGGCTTGCTGCAAGTACTGAGCGCCGCGCTGCTGCTGGGCGCGCTGGCTGTCTTGCTGGAGCAAAGCTGGCGGGTCGCGACGGTGCTGGGATTGGGGCTGGCGCTGTCGTCCACTGCGTTTGGCCTGCAAGTGCTGGCCGAACGCAAAGAACTGGGCCACCCCCATGGTCGCCTGACGGTGGCTATTTTGCTGTTTCAGGATATCGCGGCGATTCCCCTGATCGCACTGGTTCCTCTGCTAGCCAGCAGCGCGCACGACGGCCCATATGCTCCGGGACTACGGCCATTGCTCGCCGTTGTGGTGGGCATCGGTTTGGTTATCGTCGGCGGTCGCTATTTGTTGCGCCCGGCCTTTCGCTGGGCGCTAAGTGCGGGTTTGCGCGAACTGTCCACGGCCACCGCTTTGCTGATCGTGTTAGGCACCACCTGGATCATGGTGCGTATCGGTATTTCGCCCGCTTTGGGCGCCTTTCTAGCCGGCGTGTTAATGGCCGAGTCCGAGTATCGCCACACATTGGAGTCGGAGATCGAGCCCTTTAAGGGGCTGCTCCTGGGGCTGTTCTTTGTCGGGGTAGGCATGGCAGCCGACCTGCAACTGTTAGTAAGCGACCCCTTGGTTGTTTTGACACTTACCGGTGTGTTGGTCGTCATCAAATTCCCGTTGCTGTTCGCCCTGGGCAAGTGTGCCGGTGGCCTGGATACCGCAGGTGCGCTCAGCCTGGCGCTGGTGCTGGCCTCAGGGGGTGAATTTGCCTTTGTGGTGTTCAAGCAGGCCCTGGATTTCGGGTTGTTCGATTCGCGTATGTACAACCTGCTGATCCTCGCCATCACCCTGTCGATGCTGGTGGTGCCGCTGCTGATGCTTACCCTGGCGGGCCATCTGCGGCCGGCACGGTTGGCCTCGTCGAAGTCGGCAGAAAAGGCCCCGACGGTAACTCGCCAAAGCGCAGCGAAAGACGACGACTAGGTTTAACGGCACACGAACTATACGCAGGGGCAGCGCGGCCAATGGTTCTGCAAGAGGTACAGAAAATGGCTAGTAGCAAAGCGAACCGCAAGGCATTTTTGGCTATCGCCGTAGCTGCGCTGGCCGCGCATCAGTCAGCGTGGGCGGCACTGATGGGGGCGCCGACAACTCGCCCAGCGATGCCCAAAAAAGCTGTACACCAAGAATGCTTCAACCAGGCGTTAGTCGCCATTGTGTTCAGTTGCAACTACCTGGAAGCGGCGTTGTATTGCCACGGTAGAGCTCGCCTGGGTCGGCAGTATGAAGATGCCGCCGTGTACGAAACCAAACTGCAGTGGCTGGGGATACACGAGGCCAGCCTGCTCGCGCAGGCAAAGCAACTGCGCATCGTGAGGCGTGAGCTTATGCACGAGCAGGCCATGGAAATTGCGAATATCGAGCCCAGCAAGGTGTATGTCACCCAAAATGAAGCTGAAAAAGCGGTCGCCCTGGCGCTCGAAATCAAACGCTTACTTAGGGACTGAGACACTCATTCCCAGAGCCGCGCTGAGCAAAAACGCCGATTGGGCGCCGAGGGATATCGAGCAGGACTTCTTGGTTAAACCGGCCGAAATCAAATACTTCAAACTGGACGTGGCCTATAACCTCAGCGAAATGAACCTTGGCCAACCCAAACCCAGCTACGTGATTCACCTCAGGCCTATGCGCAGCGACGATGCGATTTACGCGCTCCGCACTACAAACGCGATCAACTAGAACGCTTTTATTCAGCCTCTTATGGGTCGCCGACGGCATCGTCGGGGTCGCTCACTGACTGCCAACTGCTGTCGGGGTCAAAACGGGTCATGGCCTGGGCCTGCTTTCCGCCGTCGGGCCCCAGGTCTTTCTCGAAGACCTGGCCGTCATGGCTGATCATAAAACTCATCACTCCGCTGTTGCCGTAGCTCACCGGCCAGGCGACCAGAGCAAAACCACGACTCATGTTATGGCCAAGCCGATAGTCGTAAGCACCCCCTGGCGCTGAGGGCCCCTGGGCGGTAAGGATGCGGTAGTGGTAGCCATGCCAGCCGCCGTTGGGAAGCTCATCGCCGAATAACACGCCCAAAGGACTGTCCGGTTCGCCGTCCTGCTCGGGCCAGTACAAGCCATCGTGCTGGCCGTCGCTGCTGACAAACTTCTGGGCGTACTCGAGCACGCCATCGCCGTCGCGGTCGACCTCGGCATAGTCCATCTGCGCATCATGGTAGGCGCGTATGGCCTGCAACGTGGCCTCTTCGTTGCGGCCGATACGCCGCTGGCGAATAAGCGGCACGCCGGCCTTGGCGTCGAAACCCCAACCTTGCTTGCCGTGCACCAAAGGTAACGGCAGCTCCCAACCTTGCTTACCCACGGCCAATAACGAATAGCCCTCGGCCTGACTGCGTATCTCGTGCTGTTCGCGATACAGGGAGAGGAAAGCTTCGACATCTTCACGCTCCAGGCCCGCCAGCGGAATGTAGCGTCGCCAGTCCTCGCCGAGTAAAGCGGCCAAGCGTTTTTCGTCGGCCCGCTCGCTGCCCAGCGCGGCGACAAACGCCTCGGCGGCAGCCTGGGAGGTCTGGAAGTGCTGCTGGGCGTTCACGAGCGAAGCCGGTAGCACTAGCAGGGTAATCAGCGCAAAGCGCATCGCAGCATTCATGGCCAGGCTCCTTCAGCGCCGCCGCGCGCCACCACGAGAAGAGGACGCAGCCGGGCGACTGACAGTCTGCCCGGCGGAGCGGGCCGACTGGGGCCGTCGTGCTGCGGCCTGGCTGGCTTGGCCGCGTTGTTGGCTAGCGCGCTCGCGCTCTGGCGTGCGGGCGCCAGCGAACGCATTGTCGCGGGTGCTGCGGGTAGTGGGGCGCTGTTGTTCGCGAGTCTGGGTGCGGTCGCTAGCGCGCTGGCTGCGATCCGCCGTCTGAGCCCGTTCGCGCGCCTGGCGGTTATTGGTGGCCGGGCTTTCAAAACCACGCTGCTCCAGGCTCTGCCGGGCACGGTCGCGGTCAGCGGCGCGGGCGGTATCTCGGCCGCGCAGGGCCTCGCGTTGTTCGCCATTGGCCAGGCGCTGGCCATACTGCTCGCGGCTCGCTCGGTCACGGTAGGGCACACCGTCGCGGTGGGTCGGGTTGTGCTTCCAGGTCTTGTCCTGGATGTTCAGTTGACGGTTATCGTTGATGGTGTTGTAGCGGTTAACGTCGATATCAATATCACCGCGCCCCCAATTGCAGTCGCCCCACAACGAGTCGATGACCACCACGCCAACGGCAAAGCCGATTCCCGCCGCCACGGCGCTACCCAGGTAATAGCCGGGGGGCGGCGGGTAATACACGGGCGGATAAGCGGGATACGGCCAGGTGCCATAAACCACCGTGGGGTTGTAGCTGGGCACGTAGATTACCTGCGGGTCGGCGGACTCGATGATGATGGTCTGACTGCTGGAAGAACTCGCGCTCGCGGCTGGCTTTTCGCTTACCTTCTGTTTGTCGTTGGAACCGAGATTGCCGGCCTCTTTTGCCTGGCGCCGCAGGCGCTGGACCGAATCCATCACGGCATCAGGCTTGGCCAGAAAAGCATCGCCGACCCGCTGTACCCACGCAGGGTCCTGGCTGAGGGTGACCAGCACCGCCGGAAATGCCACCAGCGATTGCACGCTGGGATCCCACGGCTGCGCTGCGACTTGGCGCACTGCATCATCGCCCTGGGCTTTGGGATTGGCCTTGGACCAGACCGCGGCATCGGCGACATCACCGGGGTACGTGGCCGCCATTAGCACTTGGGCCAGCAGGGCGTCCGGGTACAGCGCCACGGGTGCGAGCATCTGATCTAGCTCTTGATTGCTAAACACCTGCTCTGCGGAGCCCGAAGGGCCAGGCTCGGTAGCCCGGATCGAAAGAGGCACGGCGCAAAGCATTAGCAGCAACGACCACAGCGGGATGCCGTGAAGAACATGCATGACGATTCTCCTGTGTCGTACAGCAGGGTCGGTAATGCGTGGTGAGCCCGTGGCATGCGCTTGCGCCTTCGAGGCTGGATGTTGTTGCTGTTCCAGATGCGGCAACGCGGGAGTGAATGATTTCTGTGGTTAGATCGGTCTAGCACAGCATTGCGTACCGTGCAGGAAATCAGGCGTGCGGCGATGCCAACGGAGGCGACGTTTGCGAGAACCTACCAGCCTCATACCGGCGGCAGACTCGGCTATGGAAAAATTTCAAACGCGTGGCGATAACTGAACCTAAACTCCGTCGGCAATGTGCTGGGTGACTGTTGCTACACGTGGAAGGCGCCATGGTGGAGATTCCAGTAGACGCCACCCGCTGACGTTAAAACCACCACAACGATCTCACCACCGCCATGCAACAATTCCTGTGTCAGGTGCAGCCAACCGCGTGCATCCAGTAACGCTGGGAACGGACGAAACGGGTTACCTCAACCCGAACCACCAGGGTTCAGTTCAGCTGTCGGGCCTCTAACAACATGGAGAGCAAGATGATGAAAGCCTTTTACGTGTCGGCAAAAACAGCAGCCATTACCGCATTGTGGGTTGTTGGCATAACTGCCGTGCACGCCGCGAATATTCCGCTGTCCGCCACCCTGCAGGAGGACGAGGTTGTGACCTCGGTAATATCGGTGGATGCGGCCAACCACGTTGTGGTGCTCAACGGGCCAGAGGACCAACCCGTGACACTTCAGCTGGGCGATGACGCGAAGAACCTTGGGCACCTCAAACCCGGCGACACCGTCAAAGCGGTGGTCACCCGCTCGGTGGTAGCGGAGCTCGATACCGATGTGAGTACAGCCAAAGCCAAGGCCTCACAACAGGCCGGAGAAGTCCGCGCCGGCAAAGACAACCCCCATCCAGGCGGCTACGCCTACCGTCAGGTGCAGCTACAGCTGAAGATCAAACACGTTGATGTGGAAAAAAATCAGGTGACGTTCGAGGGCCCAGCCGGACGGCAAAAAGTCGTCGATGTGCTTGACCCCAAAAATCAGGCACGGCTTAAAGACCTTAAAATCGACCAAAGCGTCTGGGTCACCTACATCGATACCCTCGAAGTGACAACCCAGCGCTAACCCTTAACGTGCCTGTTCTCTGACGATGTTTCTCCCCATTGCTGATGGATGACATCGCTCAATGCCCGACAACTCCGGTTGCTGCAATTCAGGCGGCATGCCAGGCACGATTGTTCTGCTCAGTTTGCTGCGGGCGCTATAGAGCCTAATAGCAACAATGAACGCTTTTTTCTCGCCGCCGACGTCCTACCCGGGCACCACCTGGTTTTCCAAACGGAGTGCCAATGACTTTTTGGACCAACCTGCGCAACGCGCAGAACTCGCAGCTACCCGTTGAGCTGCGCTACCAAAGCCTGCGCCACGCACTCACGCTTCATGCGCCTTTGGGGTTTGGCGGAACGTGGAATTTGCTTTCGGATCGCTTTGGTTTGGAGGAGGGCGGCAAGAACTCAGGCACGTCGATTTCCCACGCCGCGGATTACTTGGGTGCTGATCGATTGGCTTGGCTGGAGTATGAGAAGGCGAGGCTCAAATTCCTGCGCCACCGGGTTAAAGCCGGTTTACCCAAGCGTTGATGACGTTCGTGAGTCAGGCTATGGCGGCCAGAAACGGTCACCGCTCTCGTCTGAAACGCTGCCCCCGCGCGCAATGCGTTCGCAAGGCCGACGCTTGGTG
>NZ_JBBNAH010000783.1:0-4037 GCF_037994325.1 Pseudomonas sp. | reverse complement strand
TGGGCGCGGGTTTCCATATCAGTTGTTCTCCGTTAAACGGGCGCTGGCTTGCAGCGCGGCACGGCCACGGGGGCCATGGAAGTAGTCGTGTACCCAGGCATCGGCGGTGGCGGCCACAGTGGCGAGATCGCCGGCCACCAGCACACGTTTTTGCGACAGCACCGCCACCCGGTCGCAGATGGTGTAGAGGGTGTCCAGGTCGTGGGTGACCAGAAATACGGTAAGGCCCAAGGCATCGCGCAGGGTCAGAATCAGTTGGTCAAACGCCGCCGCACTGATGGGATCGAGGCCGGCGGTAGGTTCGTCGAGAAAGACGATTTCCGGGTCCAGGGCCAAGGCCCGCGCCAGGGCCGCACGCTTGATCATGCCGCCGGACAGCGAGTCGGGGTATTTGTACGCGGCGGTTTCCGGCAAACCGGCTAACGCCAGTTTGACCACGGCGAGGTTTTCCGCTTCCTCACGGCTAAGGCCGGCGTGCTCAATCAGCGGCAAGGCGATGTTTTCCAATACCGTAAGCGAGGAAAACAACGCGCCGGACTGAAACAGCACACCGAAGCGGCGCTCCACCTGCGAGCGTTTTTCTGCCGAGAGACTCAGCAGGTTTTCACCAAACACTTTGACGCTGCCGGCAGTCGGCCGTTGCAGGCCGACGATGGAGCGCAGCAGCACCGACTTGCCGGTGCCCGAGCCGCCGACAATGCCAAGAATTTCGCCGCGCATCACATCCAGGTCCAAGTGCTGATGCACCACCTGCGTACCAAAGGCGTTGGTGAGGTCGCGGACCTCGATAAGCGCTTCCTGCGTCACCAGCCCATCTCCATAAAAAACATCGCCGCCAAGGCATCGAGCAAAATCACCACAAAGATCGACTGCACCACCGCCGAGGTAGTGTGGTCGCCCACCGACTGCGCGCTGCCGCTGACCTTAAAACCTTCCAGGCAGCCGATCACGGCAATCAAAAAGGCAAACACCGGCGCCTTTACCAAGCCCACCAGCAGGTGCTGCACCTCAATGGTTTGCAGGATGGTGAGAAACATCGTTGGCGAAATATTCAGCACCAGCAGGCACACCACCGCGCCGCCAAGAATGCCGGAGAGCATGGCCAGAAAGGTCAGAATCGGCAGCGCCACCAATAGCGCCAGCACCCGTGGCAGCACCAACAACTCAATCGGGTTGAGGCCCAGGGTGCGGATGGCGTCGATCTCTTCATTGGCCTTCATCGAGCCGATCTGCGCGGTAAAGGCACTGGCCGTGCGCCCAGCCATGAGAATGGCAGTGAGCAGCACGCCAAACTCGCGCAGAAAGGCAAAGGCCACCAGGTTGACGGTGTAAATAGTCGCGCCGAAGTTGGCCAACACCGTGGCCCCTAAAAATGCCACCACAGCACCGACCATAAAGGTCAGCAGCACCACGATGGGCACGGCATCCAGGCCAGTTTGTTCGATGTTGGACACCAGCGAGGTGACCCGCCAACTGCGCGGACGAAACAGGCTACGCAGCAAGGTTTCCAGGGTCAGACCAATAAAGCCAAGCAGCGCCGCGACACGGTCCCACAGGCTGGCAACAAAGCCACCGATATGCGCCAACACATCGGCCAGGCCGGCGCGCGGTTCGGGCTTTTCCGGTTGGCAGTACTGGCGCAGCGCACTGCCCACGGAGTTGAGCAAGGCTTGGCGGGCGGGGTTTAGGCTGGGGTCGCTGGCGGCCAGATCAATCAGGCGTTCGGCGCCGAGCAGGTCGGCGAGCAAGGCGGCGCCGGAGGTATCGAGCTTATCCAAGGCGGCCAGTTGTACCGGCGTGCCGGCACTCAGTTGCGGGCGCAACGCCGCCACATCGCGGGCTAATTGACTGTAGTGAGGCAAGGTCCAGTCACCACTGACAACCAACTGCGCAGGCGTTGTGGCGGTGTCCAAACGTAAGGCGGCTGAAGTCATAAAAAGCGGCTTACTCATCCTGGGTGGCCGTAGCGTATCAAGGGCAGGTTACATCACCCGCAGGTAAAGGTGTTTCATGCGGTTGCTCTTCGGGCGGCCTAAACCGCTTGATGCACGCAGCACGTTCAAATTGAACCGCCAGCCGCTACGCTTGCCCAAGCTACACACCATTGTCTACGCAGCAGAGAGCAGAGCATGCAGGTAGAAGGATTCTTCGATTGGCTTGGCCACGCGCTGGGCACGGTAATTCGCTTTATCGTCGATAGCCTCAGTGGCTTGTTGCAGTTGATCGGCAATGCCGGCCGCCAGTTCCTCCATGGGCTGTCCGGCGCGCTGGGTATCACGCCATCGTTGCTGAGCATTGTTGCCTTGGTGATCGGCTTGCTGTTTCTCTACAGCGCGGTGCGCGCATTTATGCGCCGCTCCGTGGTGCTGGGGATTATCTGGCTGCTGCTGGGCTTGTGGCTGATCAGTTTATTAATCAGCTAAGCCACCTGGCTTGCACATTTGTGTCGCCTCTTGCGTTTGCAACGGCGCCGCTAGCTGCGAAGCTACGCGCCATACGCCCGAGCTTTGTGGGCAACGCATAAACGTAGAGGCTTCACATGCAAATCACTGCTCACTTCGACAGCGGCAATATCGAGGTCCATGACAGCAGCAATGCTCAGCACCCGCTGCTGAAAATGCGCAAAGACCTCAACAGCCATCACTTCCAGTGGTTTCACTTTAAAGCCGAAGGCCTTACCCCTGGCCAGCGTTACGATTTCAGCATCATCAATGCCGGCGAGTCGGCCTATCACTGGGCCTGGAGCGGCTACCACGCCGTTGCTTCCTATGATCAGAAAACCTGGTTTCGCGTGCCCAGCACATTTACCAATGGCACCTTGAGCTTTGGTCTGGACGTGGCGCAGGAGCAAATCTGGTTTGCCTACTTCGAACCCTACAGCCGCGAACGCCATGACTGGCTAATAGACCAGGCGCTGTTCAAGGCCGATGCCGAACTGTTTGCCTGCGGCAAAAGCATTGAAGGCCGGGATATCCAACTGCTGCGTATCAGCCGCACCCCCAACGCGCAGCGCAAGGTGTGGATCATCGCCCAGCAGCACCCCGGCGAGCATATGGCCGAGTGGTTTATGGAAGGCTTGATCGAGCGCCTGAAACTGCGCGACGACGCTGAGATAAATGCCCTGCTAAGCAAGGCCGACCTGTACCTGGTGCCGAATATGAACCCCGATGGCGCCTACCGCGGCCATTTGCGCACCAACGCGGCCGGCAAAGATTTAAACCGCGCCTGGCAATCGGCCAATGAGGCAGAAACCCCCGAGGTATTTTTCGTTCAGCAGCAGATGCGCAAGGTGGGCGTGGACTTGTTTCTGGATATCCACGGCGACGAAGAAATACCCCATGTGTTTACCGCCGCGTGCGAAGGCAACCCAGGCTATACCCAGCGCATCGCCGATTTGGAACAGCGCTTTCGCCAGCGTTTAGTGGCCAATGGCGCGGAGTTCCAGACCCAGTTCGGCTACCCGCGCAGCGCGCCGGGCAAGGCCAATATGACCTTGGCCTGCAATGCGGTAGGTGAAGAGTTCGACTGCCTGTCGTTTACCATCGAAATGCCCTTTAAAGACCATCACGACACGCCCAACCCGGTTACCGGCTGGGATGGCAAACGCTCCAAGCAATTGGCCAAAGAGGTGTTGAGGGTTACGGCAAGCATGGTGGATGAGCTGCGCTAGGCATCCCTAGGCGCGGCGGGCGTTGGGCTTCGCCGCAGGCTCACCGAGCGCGGAACGACTCAACCTACACAATGCTTAGCGCATTGAACTCAGCCAGCCGGTATGCGGCACACACAGATCATGCTTGCAGGAGATCGATGCCACTGGCGCCCCTTGCCGTGCCAGTTCAACCCGCACGGCAGCTGCGGCGTACAGACCGCAGACCATCAGCAGGCCCAAGGCGATCAGGTATTTTCTTGTTTTTAGAGTCATGGCTACATCCTCGGCGAACGTTGCGTTCTTTGAGCGTAGGCCACCTACCCTCTTGCCGAGGGATCGTTAAGGCATATTCAGCTCATGTATAGGTCGCTATAGCCCTAATACCGCA
>NZ_JBBNAH010000782.1:0-5354 GCF_037994325.1 Pseudomonas sp. | reverse complement strand
GTTCTCAATGGCGCGGCCGCTGCCGGTGTTGGCGAGGGTGCCGCTGTTGTTCAGGGTGACGGTGCCGCTGGTGCCGGTGATATCCACCGAGGTGGCGGCGCTGGTGCTGAGGCTGGCGCCAGCGCCGATGCTGCCGGTATTGCCGCTGGTTAGGGTTTTCGCGCTGGTGTCGGTGCTGCCTGGGGCCACGCTGAAGTCGGCGGCTTGGGCCAGGCCGATGGTGGCGGTGTGCAGGGCGATTACCAGGGGGAGTAGGTGGAAACGGCGGGCGTGGAAATGCATGGTCGCTGCGCTCTTATTTGAAAAGTGCGGGGGACTATGCGTGGGGGTTGTTACAAACAGTTGACGATTGGGTGCACGCCGGCGAGTGGGTTGCGCTTCTGTAGGAGCCAGCTTGCTGGCAAAGCTGTTCTGCATTACCGCGTGTGTTGGGCGTTCTGTTTCGCGCCTTACGCGCGAGTTTCTTTTTTCAGTCGAAAAAAAAGAAACCAAAAATTCTTGCCCCGACATCCGGCCCTGCGCTTCGCTCCGGGTCCTCTCGCTCCATCGTCGCTCCGGGGGCCGGCGAGCACGGCCATCCATGGCCGTCACGCCTTTCGCCGCTCCCGGCGGCTCAACCCCCTGCACAACGACTCCGCTCGACCTCCTGACGGGGCGGGTGGATCAAGATCACAAGCCAGATCAAAAGCCCCTCACCCCAGCCCTCTCCCTGGGGGAGAGGGGGCTGATCGCGTAGGCGGTTTTGGCTTTTCGTCACCCCTCTCCCGCTTGCGGGAGAGGGGCTGGGGGTGAGGGGCTTTTTTGGGGTTAGCGCAAGGCTTTGAGGTCTTTGATTTGTTGGCCGTTGGCGTTGAAGTTTTCCATCGCCAACCAGCGTTCATAGCCTTTTTCCAACCCCGGCCATTCGCTGTCGATGATGGAGAACCAGGCGGTGTCGCGGTTGCGGTCTTTTACGACTAGGTGTTGGCGGAATAGGCCTTCGTAGCTAAAGCCAAATCGCTCGGCCGCACGTTTGGAGCGGGCGTTGTCGTTGTTGCATTTCCATTCGAGGCGGCGGTAGCCGTGGTCGAAGGCATTTTTGGCGAGCAGGTAGATGACTTCGGTGGCTTGCACGCTGCGTTGCATGACGCGGCCGTAGCAGATGTGGCCGATTTCGATGCTGCCGTGCGCCGGGGCGATGGTCAGGTAGCTGAGTAGGCCTTGTACCTGGCCGCTGGTTTGTTCGATTACTGCGAAGAACAGCGGGTCTTTGCTGGCGGCGTTGTTGTTCAGCCAGGTGTCGAAGGCGGCGCGGTCGGTGAAGGGGCCGTAGGGCAGGTAGTCCCAGAGCAGCGGGTCGGAGTCGGGGCCTTGCAGGGCGAGCCAGAGGTCGTCGCCGTGGCGCGCCGGGTCGAGGGCTTCCAGGCGCACGGTGCGGCCTTGCAGGGTGTCGCGGGTCGGGGCTGCGACGGGTTTCCAGTTCAGGGTCGGGCTCATGGCGGTTCCTGCTTAAAAAAGTTTGCGGTATTGAACAAAGCCCGAGCGGTCGGCGACTTTGTCGTAGAGGTGCATGGCGTCGGTGTTGGTTTCGTGGGTCAGCCAATGTACGCGCGAGGCACCTGCCGCTTTGGCGTGCGCGTACACGTGTTCGATCAGTTGTCGGCCGATACCGCCGCCACGAATGGCTTCATCTACGTACAGGTCTTGAAGGTAGCAGTAGTTGCCGACGGTCCAGGTGGAGCGGTGGTAGATAAAGTGCACCAGGCCAAAGGCCTTGCCGTCTTGCCAGGCGAGCGCGGCATTGATCGGTTCGGCGCTGTCGAGAAAGCGTTGCCAGGTGATGGCGGTGGTTTGCTCGGCGATCTCGGTTTTGTAGAAGCGCTGATAGCCCTGCCACAGCGGCAGCCAGGCGGCGTGATCGGCTGCGCTGATAGCGCGAATTTCCAGGGTGCTCATGGTCAATCCTCTAATTGGAGTGGTGGGCTGGCATACGCGCGGCCAGTTGGGCTTCGTTGGCCAGGCTGCTGTCGGCCAGGTGGCTGCGCACGCTGTCGTAATCGGTTTTGTCGCGGTTCTGGCCCAGCTTCCATTTGCCTTCGAGGCGCTCAATCGGCAGTTCGAAGCCGACGATGGCGCGCAGCATGCTGTCGATATAGGCCGGCGGCGCCTCGTCGATGGTCCAGGGGGCAGGGCGGCTGCCTTCGTGGTGGCGGGTTAGCTCATCAAGCAAGGCGCGCAACCGTGTGGGGTCGTCGAAGGTTTCGGCGCGGCCATAGGCGTGAATGGCAATGTAGTTCCAGGTGGGCACCGCTTTGCCATGCTCGGCTTTGCTCGGGTAGTAGCTGGGGCTGATATAGGCCTGCTCGCCGGGGAATATCACCAATAACTCGGCGCCGGCCTGCAAGGTTTTCCACTGCGGATTGGCCTTGGCGAAGTGGCCTTTCAGTGTGCCGAATTGACCGTCACCGGGTACCAATAGCAACGGCAGATGGCTGGCCTGCATGCCGTTTTGATCATGGCTAACGACAATGGCCAGGGGCGTTTGCACCATCTGCGCGTGCAGAGTGGGCAGGTCTTCTTCGCGGAATGCGGCGGGCGTGTACATGGCAAGTCTCCATCAGATGGAGCTGATGCTAGGGGGGATATTGGTCTGTTGTAAGAGCCATTAATGGCTATTTTCATAGGGCCAATGTAGGTTGGGTTGAGCCAAAGGCGAAGCCCACCACGGGCCGACCTAACCTATGGATCTCTGCTATGTCACGCACACCTCTGCCCTTCGATCCCTCCGGCATCCAACTCGACCGCCGCCAGGGTTTGTCGCGCCAGCTATACCAAGCCCTACGTGAACGCATCCTTGGCGGGCAATTGGGTAGCCTGGTGCGGTTGCCGGCCACCCGCGACTTGGCCGAGGCCTTGGGCGTTTCGCGTAATACCGTGGTGCGTGCCTACGACCAGCTGTATGCCGAAGGCTATCTGCAGGGTCGCATTGGCGATGGCACCTACGTCGCCGAGTTGGCGACCAAGGCCCGAAGTAAGGCAAGCCATCCGCCGGTTAAACCCTCGGCGCCGGCGCAGAGCAATTTATTGCAGCGCTTGCAGACCGAGTACTTGCCGCCGCCGCGCCTGGATGCCCCACGGGCCTTTCGCGTCGGCATCCCGGCTTTCGATTTATTCCCCTTTGAAACCTGGGCCCGTCTGCAAGCCAACTTCTGGCGCCATCCGCCGATGGCCAGCCTGGGTTATGCCGACGCGGCGGGCGACCCACAGCTGCGCGAGTTAATCGCCGCCTACCTGCGCAATAGTCGCGGCCTGGTCTGCGATCCGGGCCAGGTGATCATCACCAGCGGCGCCCAGCAAGCCATCAGCCTGTGCGCGCAAATGCTGGTGAATGTCGGCGACGGCGTGGCCGTGGAAAACCCCGGCTATCGCGCCGCTGGTAAAGCCTTTGCGCTGGCGGGGGCGCAATTGCATGGCGTGGCCGTTGATGAGGAGGGTTTCGATACGCGCCAATTGGCCGGGCTCAAGGACTGTCGGCTGGCCTATGTCACGCCGTCCCATCAATACCCAACCGGCGTCACGCTGTCGTTGCCGCGGCGTTTGCAACTGCTGGAATGGGCGGCGCGCGAACAGGGCTGGATCGTTGAGGACGACTACGACGGCGAGTACCGCTACCGCGGAACGCCGCTGTCGCCCTTGGCGGCGCTGGATCAGCATGGTCGCGTGCTCTACGTTGGCACCTTTTCCAAAATTGCCTTTCCCGGTTTACGTCTTGGTTACTTGGTGGTGCCGCCGACCCTGACCGAAGCCTTTAGCCAAGTGCGCGCCCTCGGCGTACGTCATTCGGAAATTGGCACCCAGGCGGTGATGGCCGAGTTTATTGCTGCGGGGCATTTTCAGCGGCATATCCGCCGCATGCGCAGAGCCGCGCAGGCGCGCCGCGACGCCTTGCTTAACGGCTGGCCGGCGGCGGTGCCGGGCTGTCAGCCATTGCCAGTGGTCGATGCCGGCCTGCACTTAAGCGTGCGGGTAGCAAGCCGGGCGCGTGAGTTGGAGTTGGTGCAAAAGGCGGCGGCGGTGGGCGTTGAGCTAAATGCGCTGAGCGACTATTGGCTGCCCGATTCACCCGGCAGTGCCGATGATCGCGCCGGGTTGGTGCTGGGTTTTGCTGGGGTGAGTGAAGACCATATCGCCAAGGCCCTAACCGCGCTTAAGAAGGCCTGGGGGTAGGGTGTGCTGTGCGCACCAAGGTAGACCGAGATACCCCTGGTGCGCGCAGCACACCCTACGTGTCGATTCCGCCGCCATCGGCGTCTAGACATCGTCACCACGGAGCCCTCGCATGCAAGCGCTGTTAACCGAAATTCTCGACGAAGTTCGCCCGCTGATTGGCCAGGGCAAAGTGGCCAGTTATATCCCCGCCCTGGCTGAGGTGCCTGCCGCGCAGTTGGGCATTGCCGTGTATGGCAATGACGGTCAGGTGTTTACCGCTGGCGATGCGCAAAAGCCGTTTTCGGTGCAGAGCATTTCCAAGGTATTCAGCCTGGTGCAGGCCATTGAGCATTCCGGTGAGGCGATCTGGCAGCGCCTGGGGCATGAGCCGTCTGGCCAGCCGTTTAATTCGCTGGTGCAGTTGGAGTTCGAGCGGGGCAAGCCGCGTAATCCGTTTATCAATGCTGGCGCCTTGGTGATCTGCGATATCAACCAATCGCGCTTTGCCGCGCCAGCATTGTCGATGCGCGACTTTGTGCGACGTTTGTCTGGCAACGCGACTGTGACGGTGGACCGCCACGTCGCCGATTCGGAATTTCAATTCCGCGCGCGCAACGCCGCCATGGCTTATCTGATGCAATCGTTCGGCAACTTTCACAACGATGTGGAAGACGTGCTGCGCAGCTACTTCAGCCACTGCGCGCTGCGCATGAGCTGCGTCGACCTGGCGCGGGCCTTTTGTTTTCTCGCCAACGATGGTTTCTGCAAACACAGCGGCGAGCAGATTTTGACCGCGCGGCAAACCCAGCAGGTGAACTCGATCATGGCCACCAGTGGCCTGTATGACGAGGCGGGGAATTTTGCTTATCGCGTTGGCTTGCCGGGTAAAAGCGGTGTGGGCGGTGGGATTGTGGCGGTGGTGCCGGGGCAATTTACCGTGTGCGTGTGGTCGCCGGAATTGAATGCGGCGGGCAATTCGTTGGTGGGCATGGCGGCGTTGGAGTTGTTGAGTCAGCGGATTGGCTGGTCGGTGTTTTAGGGGTCGGCGGCGCCTGCTGCCCTCTCCCCCCGCCCTCTCCCCTGGCCGGGCGCCCGCAAACAGGCGAGGGGGCTTGACCGAGTCAGTCGCCAGAACCGCGATCAGTTCCCCTCTCCCGTTTACGGGA
>NZ_JBBNAH010000781.1:0-5059 GCF_037994325.1 Pseudomonas sp. | reverse complement strand
ATTCAGGCCGTACTTGGCGGTGATGGAACTGACACGCTGCAATTGCTCAGCGGTGACGCGACGGGTCAGCAGGGTGACGATGTGCCGGGCCTTGCCCTGACCGCTCACCCAGTGCTGGTAGTCCGCTTCGGAAATGGGGGTAAAACGCACCTGCTGATCGAGCTTATAGGCGGTGAACAGCACGTCTTTAAGCACCACAGAGCCCTGCTCGGTGCCAGGAATCTCAACCAAAATGCCAAACGACAAGGTGTTATGGATAACCGCCTGGCCGATGTCGAGGATATTCACCCCGCCTTGGGCCAGCACGCCAGTGATGGCAGCGGTCAGGCCTGGGCGATCTTCGCCGGTGATATTGATCAGAACGATTTCGCGCAAGGCGGACCTCCAGGGGCACTACAAAAACGTCGGGGCCGGCGTCGCCAGGGGCAACGGCAGGCGCCGTGGGCGGGGAAAAGGCGCACATTCTAACCACTTTCAACGCCATACGGGCACGTGCGCGCTTTGCCCACCCCCATGCCCTCGTTATACTGCGCGGCAATTCCATTCGAGAAGAGCCGAGCTCTGTGAACCGGCCCGCGCCAGTAAAACCCGATAATTTCTTCCTGCTTCTCTTCCACGCGCTGCGTCAGCGTCGCGTGCCGCTGGCCCTGCGTATTGCCAGCCATAGCCTGCTGCTCGTCGCTGCTGCACTGGTGATCTACGCCTTGGTCATGGGCATGCAGTTCAAGCAGGCCATGCAACAGCAGGCCGATGCCCTGGGCCAAAGCCTGACCACGCAGACTGCCGCGTCGGCCACTGAGCTGCTGGTGTCCAACGACATTCTCAGCCTTAACGTGCTGCTCAATAACCTGGTGAAGAACCCGCTGGTGGCCCACGCGGCTATCTATAGCGTGGATAACCGCATCCTCGCCGAAGCCGGTTCGCGCCCCAAGCAGAGCATGCTGGGGGAAACCGAAGGCCTGTACTCCACGCCTATTACCTTCCAGGAAGTGATTGCCGGGCACCTGCGCATCAGCCTGGATATGGAGCAATTCCAGCAGCCGATGACCATCAGTTTGCAGAGCATGGGCTTGCTCAGCCTGATCCTGCTGGCGCTGACCTTGACCCTGAGCCTGCGCTTGGGCCGACATATTTCCACGCCGCTGATGCAGCTGCGCCTGTGGCTGCGCGACCCGGATGATCCGGCGCCCGGCGCTGGCCGTAACGACGAAATCGGTGATCTGGCCCGCCAGCTGCAATCGCGTTTGGTGCCGGAAAAGCCCAAGCCGGTTACACCGCCAGAACCCGAATACAGCGAAGACGAGTACGAAGACGACGAGCAGCCTTTCGCCGAAGACGAAGATCCACACTTCGACGAAGAAGACGAGCCCGAATTCGAAGTCCGCGACCTGCGCGACAGCAGCTACGACAGTGCAGCAGATGACGACTACCGCGAGCCGCCACGCCGTGTGCAATCGCCGCTGCGGATCAAGCCGATTCAGGCGCCGCTGGACGAAGACAACCCCTTCGCCGACCTCCAGCAGCCGCCGGTAGAGCTCGACGACGAAGACGACTACGCCGCCCACGCTGACGACGAACCTGACTTCGACGAACCGCAATACAGCGCCGTTCTGGCCATTCAGCTCGGTGCTCAAGAACAACTGCGCCGCCTGCCTCGTGCCCGTTTGATGGACCTGCTACAACGCTACCGCGATTGCCTGGACCAGGCCGCCGCGCTGTACAACGGCGTGCTGCACACCCTCAAAGACGGCAGCAGCCTGATGCTGTTCAACAGCCACGACAGCGGCGAGGACTACCTCACCCACGCTATTTGCTGCGGCGAGCTGATGCGTGCCCTCGGCCATGCCCTGCAAATTGAAGTCGCCGACAGCGGCATCACTTTGCAATTGCAGCTGGGCCTGACGGCTGGCGAAGACCTGATCGATTTGAGCCAAGGCGAACTGCTGCTCAGCGACACCGCGCTGGACGCCCTGGCCCTGTCGCAACACAGCCGCAACCTGCTGCTGGTGGAACGCAGCATTGGCGACGACCCGCTGTTGCGCCAACGCGTGCGCATCCGGCCGATTGCCAGCCCGGAAGGTGCCTGCTGTGTGGAGCGCTTGCTAGAGCCTTATCCGTCGTTGCTAGAACGGCAGCTGGCGCGCATGCACGAACAACCCGCGCGCTCTTGAGCATCCCCCTCTGACCACGCTGATTACTCACCCGCTGCCCGTATTAGCCATTGGCTTGGTACTGGGCAGCCGGGTTATTCCACCGCGCTTGTTGATTGCCGGCATGCTCGCCGCCTGCTTGCCAGACGCCGACGTGCTCGCGTTTAAATTCGGCATTGCCTACGCCGACAGCTTCGGCCATCGCGGCGCCAGCCATTCACTGTTATTTGCCGCCATTGTCGGGCTGTTCGGCGTGCTCTGTGCGCCGCTTCTGCAAAGCAGTCGCCTGAAAGCCGGCCTGTGGCTGGCCCTGGCCTGCGCTTCCCATAGCGTGCTGGACGCGCTCACCAATGGCGGCCTGGGCGTCGCCTGGCTATGGCCTTGGAGCGAACAGCGCTTCTTTATGCCGTGGCGGCCGATTGCCGTTTCGCCATTTATAAACGGCTTTTTCAGTGAGCGCGGATTAGCCGTGTTGGCCAGCGAAGCGCGCTGGGTATGGCTGCCCTGCGCGGTGGTAGGGGCAGTTGGCATTGCCGCGCGCAAGGCGTTCAAGCGTTAGGGCGTGCGCACCGGCACTGGCGCCTCCAGGCACAGCAGCCACTCATGCAACAGGGTTTGCAGGGCTTCAAACTTAACCGGCTTGGCCAGATAGTCACTCATGCCTGCCGCCAAACACCGCTCACGATCCCCGCTATGGCTATGGGCGGTAATGGCCAGCACCGGCAGCTCAGCGCAGTTGGGCATGGCGCGCAGGGCGCGGCAAGTGGCGAAGCCGTCCATGATCGGCATCTGGCAGTCGAGCAGCACCGCATCTACCGGCTCACGGCGCAGCATCTCCAAAGCATCGGCGCCGTTGTCGGCACAGCGCACGCGGTAGCCAAGCTTGAGCAGCATGCCGCGCATCACCAGTTGGTTGATGCCGTTGTCTTCCACCACCAGCACCGTGCATTGCTCGGGTCGGCGTAACGCCTGGCCGCTGCCACGGCGCAGTGGTTCGCGGCTCTGGGTATTGGCCGCGTTGCTGGCCGAGAGAAATACCGGCACGGTTAATTCAAAGGTACTGCCCTCACCCACTGTTGACTGATGGCTCAAGCCGCCACCCATCAGGCTCACCAGCTTGCGACAGATCGCCAGGCCGACGCCCAGGCCGCCGTACTCGCGGGTCATTGAGCCATCCAACTGATGGAAGCGTTGGTACAGCGAGCCGTCCTGCGGCGTGCTGAAACCGATGCCGCTGTCGATCACGCTGAACTTAAGCACCAGCCCCTCACGGCCGCGCTCAACAGCAGCAGCACGCAGGGTCACCGCGCCACCGGGGGTGAATTTAATGGCGTTATCCAGCAGGTAGCCAATGCATTGGCTGAGTTTGCCGGCGTCGCCTTCGAGGGTATCGGGCAGGGTTTCATCCATTTCCAGGGTAAAGCCCAAGCCCTTTTCTTCGGCGCGTGGCGCGAATTGGGTACGCAGGCCGCCAAACAAACCACGCAGGCTAAACGGCTCGCGCCAGGGGTAGAGCTTGCCGGCCTGCAGTTCGGTAAGGGTGAGAATGTCGCTGACCATGCGCATCATGTCGCGCGCCGAGGCACTGGCAGTTTTCTGGTACTGCTCCAGTTCAACGTCCATGGGCACGGTTTGCATCAGCTCCAGCGAGCCGATGACGCCGTTCATCGGGGTGCGCAATTCGTGGGTAACGGTGGCGAGGAATTCGTCTTTCAAGCGGTTGCTGTTGGCCAACTCAAGGTTGAGGGCTTCCAGCTTGCGCCCGGAGTCGTAGAGGATGCGGGTGCGCTCTTCTTTCATCGAGTTAATGCGGTCGGCCAGCGCCAGCGAGAGCAAGCCCACCTCAATGGCCGAGCCGATCTGGCTGGCGTACATGGTGAGAAACACGTTGGGCAGATAGCCCAGCACCATCAGCGTATTGATCACCCCGCCGATGAGAAAGGTGGTCCAGGCAAAGATAAAATAGCGCGCCACACGCATGCCTCGGCGCCAGGCGATCAGGCCGGCCGAGAACACCACCACGGTAAACAGCAGTGCCAGGTAGGTGGCCAGACGCAGCGACACGCTGTAGCTGACGGTCAACGCCAACACCATCACCAGAGCGCCCACCGCCATAATCGCCAGCAGAACACGATCTACCCACGGGCTGTGTTCAGCGGTATGCAAAAAGCTGCGGGCAAACTGACAACCAAACAGCGTCGCCGAGCCCACTAAGAAAGGCGTGGAGGCGTTGGCCCACCAGGGATTATCCGGCCAGAAATACTCGATACCCGCACCGTTGACCGACACCTGATACAACCCAAACGAGGCGATATAAAGGATGTAGTACAGGTAGCTGGGGTCGCGCACGCTAAGGAAGATAAACAGGTTGTAGATCAGCATGCCCAGCAGCACGCCATAGATGATGCCGAGTAAATAGATGCGCCCAGGCATCTGCTCCATATACACCTTGGGCGACCATAAATTCAGCGGCGCCTGGATCGAACCCTGGCTTTGCAAACGCAGGTAAACCCGCTGCGGCTGGTAGGGCTGCAGGTTAATTTCGAAGAGGTAGTTGTTCTGCTTGATCTGCCGACTGGCAAATGGCAATGCATCGCCCGTGCGCTGGGCGAGCTGGAAACCACCGCGACTGTCGGGCAGGTAGAGGTCAAGGTGATCCAACGGCGGGTAGGCCAACTCCAATAACCACGGTTGCTGGCCTAGCAATGCTTGCGGGCGGTAAGCCAGGTCGATGCGCAGCCAGAACACCGAGTGGGAATAGCCGGCATTGAGCACGGGTTTGTCGTGGCGGCGGAAGCTGGCTTGCAGGGCGGGTGAGGTGATGTCGTTAATGGTGGCATCGCCGCGCACATCTTCGAACACGTCCATCTCCTGACCGAGTACCAACTGGGTGGTGTACTCGTCAAACT
>NZ_JBBNAH010000780.1:0-14427 GCF_037994325.1 Pseudomonas sp. | reverse complement strand
ACTCCAAGCCGCCATGGTTGATGGCGGCGATGCCTTTTAGCGGTTGACCCAGGCCACGGCGCACGAGCAGACGGTTGCTGGGGAATACACCAAAATCAGCCGCGCCTTTAAGCAGGTGGGCGAGGGTATCGCCGTGGTAAGGGTCGTGGGTGATCAACTCCAGCTCTATGCCCAGCTCTTGGTACCAACCGCGCTCACGGGCCAGGTAAAAACCGGCCGAATTCGGCCAAGGGTGGAAGTATTCAAGCATTACCCGTACAGCAACCATTGCGACGTACTCCAGCCAAGACCCCTGACTAGAGGGGTGGCGTCTCGTTTTTGATGGTGGCGATTTAACCGTTTTCGATCTGGTATATACCAATATCGATTATGGCTATGGATATGCTTTTTGGTTCTTTTCGAATCGCTGCGACGTTTTAACAGGCATAAGCATCGGTGGAAGATTCGCCCGTAGGGTGTGCTGTGCGCACCACGACGTATATGGGTAAATCGCGGGGGTGCGCGCAGCACACCCTACGGCGTCCGAGCAGCTGGGCTGGCGTTACGACTGCCACCCACCGCCCAGCGCTTTGTAAAGCGCTATCGCCGCTTGCATGCGCGCCAAGCGTAATTGCACGCCATCTTCTTGCGCGCGGTACAGGACGCGTTGGGTTTCCAGCACGCTAAGCAGCGTTTCGGCGCCTGACTGATAGCGGCTTTGCGCCAGTTCAAACGCGCGCTGCGCCTGTTGGCGTTCCTGTTCTTGCCAGTGGCGTTGCCTGTCGAGCCCGGCAATCGCGGTCAGGGCTTTTTCGACGTCGGCGAGGGCGTTGTTGATGGCGCCACGGTAGCTGTGAAGCAGTTCCTCTTGCCGTGCTTGGCTAAGGTCGCGACCGGCGGCCAGTTTGCCGGCGTTAAAGATCGGCGCGGTCAGCCCGGCAGCCAAGGTGTAGAAGGGGTTTTGCAGCACGTCGTGAAATTTGTCGGCGCCAGTGCCAAGGGTGGCGGTCAGGGGCAGGCTTGGCAGCATGGCGGCGCGGGCGACGGTGACATCCGCATCCGCCGCTGCCAGCCGTGCTTCGGCGCTGGCGATATCTGGGCGACGGCTGAGCAATTGGCTGGGCAGGCCGGCATCGATATTTGGCCAGTGCAGTTGGCTAAAGGTTTCTGTAGTCAGTTGCAGTTGCTGTACCGGCTGCCCGATCAACAGCGCTAGGGCAATACGCGCCTCCATCGCTTGCTGGTGTAGCAGAGGCAGTTGCCGTTGCTGATTGGCGACCAGACTACGTTGCTGGGCGAGTTCCAGTTGCGTTGCCGCGCCGGCTTGAAAGCGCTGCTCGATAAGGCTCAGCACGTTTTCGGCATTGGCCAGATTCTGCGCGGCGATGTGCGCTTGTTCGGCCAGCGCCAGGGTTTGCAAGTAGCTGTTGGCAACGCTTGCGAGCAGGGTCAAACGCACGGTGGCCAGCTCGTATTCGCTGACTTGCCGGTTGCGTTCGGCGCTATCACGGGCGGCGGCGCGCCCGCCCCAGAAGTCGAGTTCGTAGCTGGCGCTAAGGGTGCCGGTGTAGCTGTCGACGTCGCGGTCGTAGCGGTCGCTGTCGAGCTGGCTGTAACCGTCGCCGCGCAGCAAGCGTTCGCGGCCGGCGGCAAAACCGCCCTTCAGTTCAGGCCACAGCGGCGCCCCGGCCATGATGCTGGCCGCTCGCGCTTGGCGCACGCGGGCTTGGGCGGCAGCCAAGTCGTGGCTGTCGCGCTCGGCGCTGGCGATCAGTTCGCCCAGTTGCTGGCTGCCAAATTGGCGCCACCACTCGCTGTGCATGGCCGTGGCGTTTACCGCGTTGGGCGCTTGCCAGTGCAGCGGCACAGCGGGTGGCGGCTCAGGGGTTTTAGCCGTGCTACACGCAGCGAGTAACAGGCACAGCGGCAGCACTGGATAGGCGTTGTTCATGGGCTGGTCAGCGCCGTTACGGGGTCGAGTTGGGCGGCTTTGCGTGCGGGCATAAAGCCAAACACCACGCCGGTAATCAGCGCGCAGAAGAAGGCGCCGGCCATGGCCAGCAGGGAAAACACCACGGCAATTTGGCTCAGGTGCAACACGCCGCCCACCAGCAGCGCCAAGGCAATTCCGGCAATGCCGCCGACCACCGAGAGCAGCACCGCTTCGGTCAGAAACTGGCGGAGGATGTCGCGCTGACGGGCGCCGGTGGCCATGCGAATGCCGATTTCACGGGTACGTTCGCGCACCGTCATCAGCATGATATTCATCACCCCGATGCCACCGACCAATAGCGAAATAGCGGCAATCGCGCCGAGCATCAGCGACAGGCTGTTTTGCGTTTGTGCCTCGGCTTGAATCATCGCGGCGTTGTTGGTCAGCTGAAAATCACGCACGCCACGGTGCAGGCGCAGCATCAGGCGGTCGATGGCTAGCTCGGCTTCATGCACACGCTTGGCGTCGGCGGCGGCAATCACCACAAACTCCGGATTCTGTTTGCCGAACAGACGAATGCTGGCGGTGGAATAGGGCACCACGATTTGTTTATCGCTGTCGTCATCGCCCGAGCTGGCGCCCTTGGCGCTGAGGATGCCGATGACTTGAAACGGCACGTTCTGAATCAGGATGTAGCGGCCAATGGGGTTGGCGATGCCGGGGAACAGCGCCTCGCGCACCTTCTGGCCAATCACGGCGACGGTGGCGGCGCGGTCTTCGTCGGCCTGGGTAAAAAAGCTGCCTTGCGCCACTGGCCAATTGAGGATGGTCGGGAAGGCCACGCCATTGCCGCGGGTGTAGGCGTAGTAGTCAATATTGCCGTAGCGCACCACGGTGTCGCCGCCGTTGACCGGCATAATTTGCCGCACCTGCGGCAGGGTGCTGACGGCGGCGAGATCATCGAGAGTGACGATGCCCTCGGGCGCCCGTGGCATCGGCGCAATGCCGGAGAGGTAAATGATATTGGAGCCAAACGCGCCCATCTGCGCCATCACCTGGCGTTTGCTGCCTTCACCCACGGCGAGCATGACCACCACCGAGGCCACGCCAATAACGATGCCAAGCAGGGTCAGCGCGGTGCGAAAACGGTTTACCCACATCACTCGCCAGGCGGCTTTCACGGCGTCGAGCAATTCGCCGGCCCAGGATGCGCTGCTGGTATTGGGCTGGCGCAGGCGTTGTTGCAAATGCTCGACTTGCTGCTGACCTTGCCCGGCAGTTACCGGCGCATGGCCATTGGTGCTGTCGCTGATCACCAAGCCGTCGCGCACTTCGATAATGCGCCGGGCGCGGGCGGCCACGTCGCGGTCGTGGGTGATCAGCACCACGGCATGGCCTTGTGCGGCCAGCTCATCAAGCAAGGCCATAACCTGGGCGCCACTGTGGGTGTCGAGGGCGCCGGTGGGTTCGTCGGCGAGGATGATATGGCCGCCGTTCATTAGCGCGCGGGCAATCGACACGCGCTGCTGCTGGCCGCCGGAAAGCTGATGAGGGCGGTTGTTGCGCCGTGTGCCCAGGCCTAAACGCTCCAGTAAGGCCGCGGCGCGCGACTGCCGTTCGCCATGGCTAAGGCCGGCGTAGATGGCCGGCATTTCCACGTTCTCTTGAGCGCTGGCGGAGGGGATCAGGTGGTAGCCCTGAAAGACAAAACCAAAGGCTTCGCGGCGTAGCCAGGCCAGCTCGTCGGCCTGCATGTCGGCCACATCAACGCCGCTGAATCTGTAGCTACCGGAACTCGGCCGGTCGAGGCAGCCGATGATATTCATCAGCGTCGATTTGCCCGAGCCGGAGGCACCGACGATGGCAACAAATTCGCCGGGGTAAATCGCCAGGGACACGCCGCGCAATACCTCAACTACCGGCGCGCCATTGCCGCCGTATTGTTTGCGTACATCGTTGAGGGCGATCAGCGCGGTGCTGGCAGAGGCGTCCAATGCCGGCGCGGTCATGGTGTGGCCCCGCCTGGCGGGGCGATCAGCAGGCGTTCGCCTTGGTTAAGGCCGGCCAGCACTTGCGCAAACATGCGGTCGCGCAGGCCGATGCGCACGTCGCGGCTTTCGACTTTGCCCTTGTCGCTGAGCACCAAGGCCTTGTAGGTATCGGGCGTGGCGGTGGCATCTTGCAGCGCGGCGAGTGGAATGGTCAGCACGTCTTGCGCGTTGCCGGCGACAAAGAATACCTGGGCGGTCATCTCGGCCATAAGCGCGCCGTCGCTGTTCTCGACATCGAGCAAGACCGTATACAGCACCACGCGGCCGCCACCTTGGGCGTTAGGGCTGCCACCGCCTTGATTGGCCTGGTCCAGCGGCGTGGGTGGCAGCGGCAATACCTGGCGCACGGTGCCATTCCAGCGTCGGCCATCGCCGCTAAGGGTGGTAAACCAGGCCTGCATGCCCGGCTTGATGCGGCTGATATCCGCCTCGGAGACCTGCGCCCAGACGGTCATCGGCGACAGCTTGGCGATGCGCATAATCAGCGGCGTTTGTTGCTGGGCGTTGAGGGTTTGCCCAACGCGGGCGTCCACCGCGACCACGGTGCCAGCCATGGGTGCATAGATGCGGGTGTAACCAAGCTCGGCTTCGTCACTGCGCAGGCTGGCTTCGGCCTGGCGGATACGTGCCTGGAACATGGCAATACGCGCTTGGCTGGCGCGCACTTGGGCGGTGGCGACTTGCACGTCTTCGGTACGGGTGGCGCCGCCGCTGGCCAGTTGTTGCTGGCGGGCGAGTTGCTGTTTAGCCAGGTCGTTTTGCGCGCGCTGTTCTTCTAACTCGGCTTTGAGTTGGTCGATGGAGTAACGGCTGGCGTCGACTTTGGCCTGCTGGGTGGACGGGTCGATTTCCACCAGCAACTGGCCTTCTTCAACCTGCTCGCCAGGCTCGGCATGCAGCTTGATGATCTGCCCGGAGGCCTGCGCGCCAACGTCGACGTAGCGCCGCGGCTGCAAAGTACCCAGCGCACTAACGCTGCTTTCGATATCGCCGCGCGCCACCTGCACAGTGGCTAATTCATCACTACGAAACGGCAGCGCTTGCCAGGTGGCAACGGCCACCAGTGGGGTCAGGCAGAGCAGGGTGAGGACTATACGGCGGGGGGTGATCAGGGCACTCATTGGCAGGCTCGTCGGGGTCTGCCCAATAGACGAGAAGGCTGCGCAGAAATTTACCCAGGCAAGGGATTACAAGCGGGTGCGGATGAGGGTGGAGCCGTCGCTTTGTGGTTCGAGTTTGATCGGCAGCACTTTGGGCAGCGCTTTGACCAGGCTGGCGACGTCGCGGGTGCTGTAAATGCCGCCGATGCGGATGTCAGCGGTGCTTTGGTCGGCGAGCAGCAGCGGCTTATCAAGGTAGCGGTTAAGCAGCGGCAGCGCTTCGCCAAGGGTGATGTCGTTGAGGATCAACTTGCCTTCACGCCAGGCCAGGGCGGTTTGCGTGTCCACCGATTTGACCTTGGGTTTGAGGTCGCCGGCTTTAAAGCTGGCCTGCATGCCGGGGGTGAGGGTGCTGTCGTTGCCGTCACGCTCGCTTTGTACACGCACCGAGCCTTCGGTAACGGTGACCACCACGCTGTCTTGATACTTCCACACGTTAAAGCGCGTGCCAGTGACGGTGATGGTGCCGTCGCCAGCGCTGATCACAAACGGATGGGTACTGTCGTGGGTGACATGGAAATACGCTTCGCCGCTGCTCAGGCTGACGTCGCGCCGGTCGCGGTAATTGCTGAAACTGAGCTCGCTATGGCTATTGAGCTCGACTTCGCTGCCATCGCCCAAGGTGATGCGGCTGATGTTTTGTTCGGTCTCGAAATGCTCATAAGCATTGGGCAGCCAGCCCATTATCCAGCCGCCATACGCCGCCAGCGGCAAGGCCACCAAGGCCAGGGCAATGGCTCGGGCCTGCGGGCGCCAACCGCGACGGCGAGGGCGCGCGGGCAGGGCGGTAGTGCTGGGCGTTTGGCGCAAAGCTGGGCGTTGATTAGGCGCTGGCTTGCTGGCGGGCAGGTGTTCGCTTAGGTCCCAGATTTCCAGCATGGCCACGTATTCAATGGCGTGGCTTTGGTCTTCATCAATCCACTGCTGAAACTGCGCGCGCTCTTCTGCCGTGCAATCTGCCGCGTGCATGCGCATGCACCAGTGTGCGGCGACCTCAACGAGTGGGTCGTCGTTAGCAGGGAGAGGGGCGTTGGTCATCAGGGAATACCGGTTACCTGGTACTGAAGCGGCGAAATTACATGGCTGGCAAGTGAGAATAAATCTTGATGGCGGAAATTATAAAATGAATAATTCCAAACGGCCAGCATGACGGCTTGGAAGCTCAACGTTATCGCAGTGTTCGCCGTCACATCTGTGGCCGGGGGTTGTTTTTGGAGATTTATTATCGGGAGCTGGTGCGCTTTTTAAGCGCCAAGCTGGGGGACCGCCAAGAGGCTGCGGATGTGGCCCACGACGCTTATTTGCGCGTGATGGAGCGATCCAGTCAAGAGCAGATCGAATCGCCGCGGGCTTTTCTGTACCGCACCGCACTCAATCTGGTCATCGACGAACACCGCCGTAACAGCCTGCGCCGCAGCGAAACCCTGGATGTGCTCGATCAGGAGGAACAGTTTTTCTCCCCTTCACCGCATCGCTCGCTGGCCCAAGACCAACGCCTGCAACTGTTGCAACGCGCCCTCAACGAACTGCCATTGCTGTGCCGCGAAGCCTTTTTGCTGCGCAAACTTGAAGGCCTGAGCCACGACGAAATTGCCGAACGCCTGAGCATTTCGCAAAGCCTGGTGGAAAAACACATCGTCAACGCCATGAAGCATTGCCGAGTGCGCATGCGGGAATGGGAGGCGGAGTAACGTCCGGCTTTCGGATGGGCAATGTGTGCCCGTCAATGTTGTGTGGTGCGCCTGTTTGCTTGTGCCGTCATGCCTGCGCGCGGGGTCGACCGGAAAACATGGGCAAGATAGCCGTCGTCCCCGCGCAGGCGGGGACCCAGAGTCTGTCAGGCAACCGCGCAAGTCTCGATATTCTGGGTCCCCGCCTAGGCGGGGACGACGGTGTTCTTTCTACCAAGTCAGCCAGTAACCACCACGCCTAAATTTACTTTCCTCGTCCTCGTTCATACACAACAGGCGGCCTCGGCGGTCGCCACCCGATACTTCTGCCACCGTTGTGTGTGGCTTCTCCAGAGGACACTGGACATGACTCCATCTGTAGCACCTGCGGCCATTCACGATCTGATCGGCATCGGTTTCGGCCCGTCCAACCTGGCCCTGGCCATTGCGCTGCATGAGCGCGCGCAGCAGCAGGGCGCCTTGGATGTGCTGTTTCTCGACAAGCAGGCCGACTACCGCTGGCACGGCAATACGTTGGTGACCCAAAGCGAGCTGCAGATTTCGTTCCTCAAAGACTTGGTCACGCTGCGCAACCCAAGCAGTCCGTTTTCCTTTGTTAATTACCTGCACGCCCACGGCCGCTTGGTGGACTTCATCAACCTCGGCACTTTTTATCCGTGCCGTATGGAGTTCAACGACTACCTGCGCTGGGTGGCTGCACAGTTCAGCGAGCAGAGCCGTTACGGCGAAGAAGTGCTGGCCATTGAGCCGCTGCTGCATAACAACAAGGTTGAGTCATTGCGCGTGGTTTCCCGCGACAGTGGCGGCGAAACCTTTGTGCGTCAGACCCGTGCCGTGGTGGTCAGCGCCGGCGGTACGCCACGCATTCCCGAGGCCTTTCGTGGCCTGAAGGGCGACACGCGGGTGTTCCACCATGCGCATTATCTGGAACGTATGGCCCAGCAGCCGTGCATAAGTGGTAAGCCCATGCGTGTGGCGATTATTGGCGGCGGGCAGAGCGCGGCCGAGGCGTTTATCGACCTTAACGACAGCTTCCCGTCGGTAAAAGTCGACATGATTCTGCGTGGCTCGGCGCTAAAACCAGCGGACGACAGCCCCTTTGTGAACGAAGTGTTTTCCCCGGAATTCACCGACCTGGTCTTTAGCCAAACCGGTGCCGAACGTGAGCGCTTTATCCGCGAGTACCACAACACCAATTACTCGGTGGTGGACATCGACCTGATCGAGCGCATCTACGGCATTTTTTACCGGCAGAAAGTTTCCGGCATTCAGCGCCATGCTTTCCATCACCTGCGCACCGTCGAGCGTGCGACGGCTCACGCTGACGGTATCGAACTGGCCCTGCGCCATAGCGCCAGCGGCGAGTTGGATGTGCATCGCTACGACGCCGTGGTGCTTGCCACCGGCTACGAGCGGCAAATGCATCGCCAGTTGCTGGAGCCGCTGACCCAATACTTGGGCGACTTCGAGGTGGACCGCGACTACCGCATCATCACCGACGAGCGCTGCCAGGCGGCGGTCTATATGCAGGGCTTTTGCCAGGCCAGCCACGGGCTGAGCGACACCTTGCTGTCGGTGCTACCGATTCGCGCCAACGATATTGCCAGCTCGCTTTACAACTACCTCGGGCATCAATCGCTCAGCACCGTGCAGCGGGCGCCGCTGTTAGCCAACGCCAGTTAATCAAGCTACGCGTCAGCGCACCATGGCGATCTCCCTTCGATCGCATGGTGCGCACAGCACACCCTACGGTTCCCCGTTTAACTCACGAGTTTCTTTAATGTTGAAATCTACGCTGGTGGCCGGCCTGGTCGCGCTATGGCTGTGCCCGACGGCTTTTGCCGATGACGCCTTGCAGGCGCAAATCCGTTGGACGAAAACCGGCATTCCCCATATCCAAGCGGCCACCGAGCGCGGTCTTGGTTACGGCATTGGTTACGCCTATGCCCGTGACAATGCCTGTTTGCTCGCCAATGAAATTGTCACCGCGCGCGGCGAACGTTCGCGGTTTTTTGGTAGCAAAGGCCAGAATTCGGCGCAGCTCGGTAATTTGCCCTCCGACTTTTTCTTTACCTGGCTAAACCAGCCGCAGGCGCTGAAAACCTTATGGGCCAAACAACCCGCGCCGATCCAGCAGCGCCTGGAGGGTTACGCCCGTGGGTTTAACGCCTATCTCAAGGTCGCCGATAAGGCCACCACCCACTGCTTGGGCGAAGCGTGGCTAAAGCCGATCAGCGCGGACGACTTGCTGCGTCTGACCCGGCGCCTCTTAGTGGAAGGCGGTGCCGGGCAGTTTGCCGAAGCGTTGGTCAGCGCCACACCGCCGGGTGCTGCTAGCGCGAACGCGGTAACCGTAGGGCGCGAGCATTTCGCCCAGCGCAACGAAAAATTCCGCTTGGAACGCGGCAGCAATGCTATCGCCATCGGCAGCCAACGCAGTTCGACCGGCAGCGGCCTATTGTTGGCCAACCCGCATTTCCCATGGTCCGGCGCGCTGCGTTTCTACCAGATGCACCTGACCATTCCTGGCCAGCTCGATGTGATGGGCGCGGCGTTGCCCGGCCTGCCGGTGGTGAATATCGGTTTTAACCAAAACGTGGCCTGGACGCACACCGTCGATACCGCCGCCCACTTCACCGTGTACCGCCTGGCGCTGGACCCTAAGGACAGCCGCCGCTATGTGGTCGATGGCAAGTCACTGGCGCTGCAGAAAACCACGTTCAAGGTGCAGGTGCTGGATGACAACGGCCGGTTAAGCAGCGTTAGCCATGACCTCTATGAGTCGAAATTCGGCCCGCTGCTGAGCCTGCCCGGCCTGCTCGAATGGAGCGCCAACGAGGCCTTCGCCCTGCGCGATGCCAACCTGGACAACAGCCGCGTGCTGCAACAGTGGTACGCCATCAACCAAGCCCAAGACGTCGGCGCGTTGCAAGCCAGTGTGGAGAAGCTGCAAGGCATTCCCTGGGTCAACACCTTGGCCACCGATGCCAGCGGGCAAACGCTGTATATGGACCAAAGCGTAGTGCCGTACCTGCGCCCGCAGCAGTTGGCCGAATGCGTGATTCCGCAATTGGCAGAGCAGGGCTTACCGGGCCTGCAAGGCAACCGCAGTGCCTGTGAGTGGACAGTGGACGCCAGCGCCGCGCAGGCCGGCATCACCCCGGCCAAGGAGTTGCCCGTGCTGCGGCGTAACGACTTTGTGCAGAACTCTAACGACAGTGCCTGGCTAACCAACCCCGCCAGCCCCTTACAGGGTTTTTCGCCGCTGGTAAGCCGCGAGGGGCGGCCGCTGTCGCCACGGGCGCAGTTCGCCCTGAATCGTTTGCAAGGCAATGCACCGGTCTCACCTGAATTGCTGCGGGCAATGGTCACCGACAACCACGTTTACCTGGCCGACCGCTTGTTGCCGGATTTGCTAACCCTTTGCGGTAAATACCCGGCCGACGCGAGCATCAAACCCACATGCGCAGCGCTCTCTGATTGGGATCGCAGCGCCAATAGTAACGCCTCGATTGGCATGCTGTACTTCCAGGCCTTCTTCCGCGCTTTTAGCAAAATTGCCGACGTCTGGCGTGTGCCCTTTAACCCCCAGCAGCCGCTGAATACCCCTGAGGGGTTGGCGTTGGATAAGCCGAAAATTGCCGAGCAACTGCGCCTGGCGCTGGTCGACGCGGGCCAGGCGGTGGGCAAAAGTGGTGTGCCCGCTAACGCCACCTGGGGCGATGTGCAATGGCTGCAACGCGGTGATCAGCGCATTGCCATTCCCGGCGGCGATGGGCATATGGGCATTTACAACGCCATGCAAAGCGAGCAGCGCGCGGACCATCTAGAAGTGGTCAGCGGCAGCAGCTATATCCAGCTCGTCACCTTTAGCGGCAAAGGCCCGCAAGCCCATGGCTTGTTAGCGTTCTCACAATCCACTGAACCGGGTTCGAAGCATTACGCCGACCAGACGCAGCTATTTGCCCAACAGCAATGGCCGTTGCTGCCGTTTAGTGAGGCCGAGATTGCCGCGGATGGCGTGGTGGAAACGGTGATTTTGAAGGAGTAGGGCGTGTAGGGGGGCTGTGCGCACCAGTTGCTTGCTCAATAAAGAGCAGAGCAAAAGCTGGTGCGCGCAGCACACCCTACGTGGTCACAGCCAATCCATGCGTTTGAAGTTGGCAAACAGCCCTACGCAACCCACGCTAATCACGCCAATCACCGCGGCGTAGCCGTAGTGCCAGGTCAATTCCGGCATGTATTGAAAGTTCATGCCGTAGATACCGGCAATCGCGGTGGGAAAGGCCAGAATCGCGGCCCAGGCGGCGAATTTTCGCTGGGTAATGCTTTGCCGGGATGACTCCAGCAACAGACCAATCTCAATGGCGTGATCGGCCATTTCGCGCAGCCCGGTCAGGTCTTCCATCAGTCGCTGCACATGGATCTGCACATCGCGGAAATACGGGCGCATATGTTTGTCGATAAAAGGAAATTCCAGCTGCTGCAACTCAGTACAGATTTCCACCATCGGCGCGATATAGCGGCGAATACGCAGCAGATGGCGGCGCATGGTCTGGATGCGTTCCACGTCTTCCTGGCTTAACGGGTTGCGCAGAACATGCTGCTCCATGTCCTCCAATTGCGCGTTAAACACTTCCAAGCGTGGTCGGTAGTTTTCGATTACAAAGCTCAGCAGGGCATACAGCACAAAGTCTTCGCCATGTTCGAGCATGAGTGGCTGGGCTTCGCAGCGTTGTCGTACACGACCGTAGGACGGTGAGTCGCCGTAACGACAGCTGATCACATAACCCTTGCCGGCGAACAGTTGGGTTTCGACAAACACCAACTTGTCGTTTTCCATCACCGGCGAGTACAGCACCATAAACAGCGCGTCGCCGAAGGTTTCCAGCTTGGGCCGGGTGTGCTGCAACAGCGCATCTTCAATGGCCAGCTCATGCAGATTGAATTGTCTTTGCAGATTGAGCAGCTCTTCGCTGCCGGGGTCGTGCAGGCCAATCCAGACAAAATGCTCAGGCTTGCAGGCCCATTCTTTGCCTTCGTTGAGGGTGATATCGGTGACTTTCTTGCCGTGGGAATAAACCGCTGCTGCAACGACGCTTGTCATGATTGTTATCCGTACGCTCCGGTTTTAGATGGCGGCACGCGCCTGGCGCCAGGGTAGTGCAAGACGCTGGCGCTGTAACGCTCAGGGTGAGACAAGCGCAGCGCAAAGGCGATCCATCAACGTGCGAATAGGTCATGGTCGATTCGGGCGGTAAAAAGCACGAAGCCCCACAAATGCGGGGCTTCGTCAGACGTTATGCGATGTTACGGGAGCACGGGGGCGATGGTGGCAAGCGTGGGCGCGGCAATTTCCCGGTCCAGTTCGGCGATGGCGGCTTGCATCTGCGCGTGGCATTTTTCCATCAGTGCCGGAATGTCATCGGTACTCATGCCCTGAGTGGAAATCGGCGCTAGCGAGCGAATCGTCACGTTGCCGCTGTTCCAGCGATTGAGCTGCATATGGCTGCTGTAGGTGCTGACGCACACCGGCAAAATCGGCACGCCTGCAGCAATAGCCATTTGGAACGCGCCCCTTTTGAACGGCAGCAAACCCTTACCTAGGTTGCGCGTGCCTTCGGGGAACACCCAGATCGAGGTGTCTTTGTGCTGCAAGGTGTCGGTCGTGGTGAGCATCGCGCGTTTAGCCTTTATCGCATTGCCACGGTCGATCAACACATTGCCCGCCAACCAATACAGCTGGCCAAAGAAAGGCACCCACTTAAGGCTCTTCTTGCCGATGCTGACGGTACGCTTGGGCACTACGGCACCAAGCACGAAGAGGTCATAGTTGGACTGGTGGTTGGCGATCATCACGCAGGACGAGGCGTGATCACGCAGGCCATCGGTTTGCGTCTTCAACTTCAACCGCAAGATCCGCAGCGCCGGCCATGAATATAAACGCGCACACAACCGGCTGTTATCGGGGTTAAACGGACGGCACAGGCCGATCAAAATGCCCACTACGCCCGCCAGAATAAAGTGCAGGCCCATAAGCAACATGCGCAGAAGGAAAAGCATTGGTACGCCCGTTTGGAAAAGAGGCGCGCAGTGTACGGATGTGCACTATTTTCGGCAATCGCCGTAGGATTGGTCTTTTGTTACAGGCTGCGAGCCACGCACCGGGCGGCCTGCAGGCACAAAAAAGCCCGGCGCCAAGGCCGGGCTTTTTCGCGAAACGGCGCTTAAACCGCGTGCTTCTTATCTTCCTCGATGGCCCAGTCAAGGGTTTCCAGCAGCGCTTTGCGCACCTTGAGCTTGGTGTTTTTGTGCGCCTTCATATTGATCTTCTTCAACTGCTGGGCAGCGGCAATGGCGGTTGGCAGCAACTGCTCGGCAGGCACCACGGTGTCGAGGAAACCAGCATCCACAGCGGTTTGCGGGTTAAACATTTCGCCATTAATTACCGAGCGGTGGAAAGCCGACTTACGCAAACGATCGCGGGCCAACTCGATACCGACGTGGTGCATGGTCATGCCGATTTGTACTTCATTCAAACCAATGCTGAACGGGCCTTCCACGCCAATGCGGTAATCCGCCGACAACAGAATGAACGCACCCTTGGCCACCGCATGACCGCCACAGGCAACAACAATAGGGAAGGGGTGCGACAACATACGGCGTGCCAAGGTGGAACCGGCAGCGACCAGATTGATGGCGTTTTCAGGGCCGGAGGTCATCACTTTCAAATCATAACCACCGGACAAAATGCCTGGCTGGCCAGTGATAATCACCACCGCACGGTCCTGCTCGGCACGGTCCAACGCCGCATTGAAGGCTGCGATTACATCCGGAGAAATGGCATTGACCTTGCCATTGCTCAGCGTCAGGGTGGCAATGCCGTCATCGAGTTGGTAACTGATCAGGTCGCTCATGGCACAAATCCTTGCTCTGGCAGGTATATAAGGTGGGCAGACGTTACCGAGCCCTAGAGTGTAGGTAAAGCGCTAAGGCTGACCGGCCGGTCGCGGCCCCAGACACCTGGGCTGACATTAACGGCTAGCTGCACGTCTAACACCAGAACCGAAGTTTTTCGCTTAAGCGCATGAATCCGTTAAAAAATCTTTTGCCTTTAGCGAAGGCTTCGGCTAGATTAGCGCGCCTCGACAGACCTAACCCGTCGTCGAGACACGGTGAAGTGTCCGAGTGGCTTAAGGAGCACGCCTGGAAAGTGTGTATACGAGAAATCGTATCGAGAGTTCGAATCTCTCCTTCACCGCCATACATAAGAAAGCCTCGTAACTCCATGAGTTGCGGGGCTTTTTGTTTTGCCTGGGGTTTAGCCGTGCAAGACAAAGATGCCTACTTGCGGCGCTGAGCTCAGCCATTGGCGTTCAATGCGCCAACCTGCTGACTCCGCTAAGCGCTGTACAGAGTCTGGGGTGTATTTGTGCGAGCACTCGGTATGCAGGCGTTCACCTTCTTGGAAGTGGAAGGTTTGTCCGGCTGCTTGTACGTTCTGCTCTTGGGTGCTGACCAGAAACATCTCCATGCAGCTTCGCTCGGGATTCCACTCGGCTTGGTGGCGAAATTGCTCAAGGTTGAAGGTGCCGCCTAGTTCGCGGTTGATG
>NZ_JBBNAH010000779.1:0-2188 GCF_037994325.1 Pseudomonas sp. | reverse complement strand
CGTCGTCCCCGCGCAGGCGGGGACCCAGGTGCCGGGGTTGTGCAGGCCCCCCAGTCTTTCCCTACAACATGTCCTTAAATCGCTCATCCTTCTTGAACACCAACGGCTGACTAAACCCAGGAATACGCACCTGCTCGGCCGTTATTTCGATGGCTTTGTCTTCGATCATGTCTTGGCCGAAGTTGTAGATGATATCCAGCTGACCATTCAGCGCGCGTTGGTCGTAGGCCTGGGCGTTGGCGCGGGTGTGTTCGCGGCGGGCGACGTAGGCGGCAAACGCTGCTTCGCCATGACGCTTTTTCAGCATGCGTTCGGCCACATGGGGGGCAAGGATTACGCCGCTGGCGTTGTTGCCGCCAAAGCCTTTGGAGTTGATAAAGCACACGTCTAATTGCTCGGCGCCGACATTACGGTCTTTGGTGGCGATGGCCAGGTGTTGCTGGTGCACGTCTGGGGCTACGGCGTCGATGGTTTTGATGCCAGGGATAATGCCGTACTTAAAGGTGCCCAACGCCGAGATCAACTGGTCGCCACTGGCGGTGGCCAGTGAGTGGCCGACAAAGGCTTTCACGGCGGTCACCGGCCAGCTGTCGATGCTAAAGGCCGAAGCCACGCGGTCCAGCAGTTCTGATTCGGTCACGCGGTTAGCCGGGGTGCTGGAGCCATGGGCGTGGATAAAGCTGCGTTTTTGCACGCCTTCCAACCCGACGATTTGCACCGCGCTGGCCACGGCCTTGGCGACGGTCAGGTAGTTGCCTGGGCCAGGGGCGGAGATGGATTTTTTAAAGCCGTCGGCGTTGATAAACACATCGGCCACCGCACCATGGATATCGGCGCCCAATTCCAAGGCCAGCTCGTCATCCATCAGCACGATGTATTGCGCGGACTCAGCCAGGGTGAAGCCGCAGTTCTCGCCAAATGGGCGGCTGGCGCGACGGAAGTCCACATCGTCGCGGCCTTCGATCAAGCGCAGGCCTTCTTCGGTGGCCAGCGCGCCCATGGCGCTGTAGCCCTCAATGCACTCGGACAGAATCGGCGCTTCGCTGTTACCGACAATGGCCACCCGTACTTGGCCGGCGGCAATTACGTCGATGGCTTTTTGCAGGTTGTAGAGAAAGGTCGCGCAGGCGCCCGTGACGCTGCCGGTGGTGCCGACGCTGCCCAGCACATAGGCGTTGATAAAGTCGGTGGGCATGCTGTTAAAGCCCAGCGGCAATTGCTTGGCCGACACCCGATTGCCCTTAAGGCGTGATTGCATCAAACCGCCAAAACCGTTTTCGTCGAGCTGGCTCATGATGCTGCCGGAGAACACCGCCACTTCATCGGGCTGCACATGGCTGACGATGGTCTGCCAATCCAAACCGGTGGAGCGCAGGGCGTCGGTGGCGGCGACCACGGACATCTGCAGGCCGCGCGGGTGGAAGCGCGAGTTATACAGCTCGCTCGGTTCAAAGCCGGCCGGCAATTGCCCGGCCGATTTCACGCTCAGGGCACGGTAGCTATCTACTTTGAATTCGCAGCTGCCATGGATGGTGACTTGCACCTGCTTGTCTTCGAGCTCTTCCACCGCCCAGTTCGCCGGCAGCGGCTCGGGCAGTTGTTTGCGTTGGGTGGTGAAGGTCAGCGGTTGAGCGGCGCTGGTTTCGACTTCGAGGCTTTTTTGCCAATGCACCGCGTCGGGGTCCAGATGCTGCTTTTCGATGCGGCGCACCAGGGTGGATTGCAGAATCTGCGCGGCAAAACGTTGTTCAATCTCGGCGGCATTGAGGGTTTTGCCCGTGCTGTCTCGATAGACGCCGTCGACCAGGCTGACCAGCTTCATCATAACTGCCAGGCCTACCAGGGTTTCCTGGCGGGCGGCGGCGTCCATTGATTCGATAACGGTACGGCGAAAACCATGGTGAAAAGAGCTGCGGCCCGCTGCGTTGTACCCACCAAACCCTACGATGACTGGAAGTCGAGACATCTAGCGCACGCTCCTAAAAAATACTTGGCCAATAGCCGATCACTAAAAATGATGAAGAGCGGCCCATTAAGTGGGCACGCGTGATCGAGAGACTATGCTGACGCGAGTTGTGACTTGTGAGTCACTGTCAACGGCAAGGTTGTTGGCCGTCAAGGCTGCTCGTCTGGCTGTAGGTAGGAGCTGAGGATATGCAGGGATGGGGCTGAAGCAGCCGACCTCCGT
>NZ_JBBNAH010000778.1:0-6322 GCF_037994325.1 Pseudomonas sp. | reverse complement strand
GCCTGGAGTGCCCTATGCGCGAAGAATTGAACCAAGGCCTGATCGATTTTCTCAAGGCCTCACCAACGCCCTTCCATGCCACCGCCAGCCTGGCCATGCGCCTGGAAACGGCCGGTTATGTGCACCTTAACGAGCGCGACACCTGGCACACCGAAGCCGGTGGGCGCTACTACGTAACCCGCAACGACTCCTCGATTATCGCCTTCAAGCTGGGTACCCGCTCCCCCTTGGAAGGTGGCCTGCGCATGGTTGGCGCCCACACCGACAGCCCGTGCCTGCGGGTCAAGCCGCAGCCGGAATTGCAGCGCCACGGCTTTCTGCAATTGGGTGTGGAAGTGTATGGCGGCGCCCTGCTCGCCCCCTGGTTTGACCGCGATCTGTCGCTGGCCGGCCGCGTTACCTTTCGCCGCGACGGCAAAGTGGAAAGCCAGCTCATCGACTTTCTGGTGCCCATCGCGGTGATCCCCAACCTGGCCATTCACCTCAATCGTGAAGCCAACCAAGGCTGGGCAATCAACGCGCAAAACGAACTGCCGCCAATTCTGGCGCAAGTGGCTGGCGACGAACGCTACGACTTCCGCGCCTTGCTCGCCGACCAGCTGGGTCGCGAACACGGCCTGAATGCTGACGCGGTGCTGGATTACGAACTGAGCTTTTACGACACCCAAGACGCCGCCGTTATTGGCCTGAACGCCGACTTTATCGCCGGTGCACGCCTGGACAACCTGCTGTCCTGCTTTGCCGGCCTGCAAGCCTTGCTGCACAGCGCCGACGAAGAAACTTGCCTGCTGGTGTGTACCGACCACGAAGAAGTCGGCTCCAGCTCCTGCTGCGGCGCCGATGGCCCGATGCTGGAACAAGTGCTGCGCCGCGTGTTGCCGCAGGACGAAGACTTTGTGCGGGTGATTCAAAAGTCGTTGCTGGTTTCGGCCGACAACGCCCACGGCGTGCACCCCAACTACGCCGACAAACACGACGGCAACCACGGCCCGAAACTCAACGCAGGCCCCGTGATCAAGGTCAACAGCAACCAGCGCTACGCCACCAGCAGCGAAACCGCCGGCTTCTTCCGCCACCTGTGCCTGGCCGAAGAAGTGCCGGTGCAAAGCTTTGTGGTGCGCAGCGATATGGGCTGCGGCTCAACCATTGGCCCGATCATCTCCAGCCAGCTAGGCGTGCGCACCGTGGATATCGGCTTGCCGACTTTTGCCATGCACTCGATTCGCGAGTTGGCCGGCAGCCATGACCTGGAACACTTGGTGAAGGTGCTGACCGCGTTTTACGGCACTGAGTTGTTTTGAAAATGTTGGGTTGAGCCACAGGCGAAGCCCAACAAAGCCAGCGCATACCCGGAGAAAGCCATGCACGGCAGCTGCCTCTGCAAAACCATCACCTACGCGGTCGACAGCCTCGATATGCCGATCAGCCACTGCCATTGCGACACCTGCCGCAAAGCGCATTCGGCGACCTTCGCCACCACGGCAGGGGTGATGCGGGAGCACTTCCGCTGGTTAAGCGGTGAAGACAAGCTGGCGCGTTATGAATCATCGCCCGGCAAATTTCGCTGCTTTTGCTCGGTATGCGGCAGCCAGTTGATTGCCGATCGCCCGGCACAACCCCACGTCATCGTGCGAGTGGCCACGCTGGATGAAGACCCCGGCAAACGCCCGCAGCAACATATCTGGACCGAGCACGATAAGCCGTGGTTAAGCGGCGACGGCATTCCCGCCTATCCCCAATGGCAGCCCGGACGAGGCTAACGACACCCACTCCGTAGTCCCCGCGCAGGCGGGGACGCAGAATATTGAATGGATCGAGGTGCTGCGTACGACATACAACGCTGGGTCCCCGCTTGCGCGGGGACGACGGAGGTTTGTTGTTACTCCGGCACTTCCACGCTGACGTGAATCGCGTCATGCCGCCAACATTCAATATCGCAGTCGATCAAGCGCCCGTGCTGGTCGCGGTTTACCCGGGTAATCCGTAGCGCTGGGCTCCCCACCGAAACCTTCAACGCCGCCGCCGCTTCCAGATGCAATGCGGTCGGCACCATGTCAAAGCGCACACGGCCGTAGTGAATGGCGTATTGGCGCGCATACAGCTCAGTCAGCGACAGGGTCAAATCGAAGTCGAGAATGCCGGGAAAGTACGCCGGGTTCAGGTAGTGCTCCACATACAACACCAAGCGCCCATCTACCCGCCGCGCGCGGCGAATCTGGATAACGCTGGACAGCGCCGGCAATTCCAACAAATCGCAAATCACCGCTGGCGCCGGCATTAGCCGCGCGGAAATGACTTCCGTCGACGGCTGTCGTCCCTGCTCACCGACCATCGCATCAAAGTGGCTGCGCACCAGCGGGTTATAGGCCAGGCGTGGCAACGAGACAAACCAACCACGGCGCTCCTCGCGGTAAATCAGTCCCTGCGCTTCCAACTGGCCCAAGGCTTCACGCAGGGTAATGCGCGTGGTGTCGAACACCTCGCTCAGTTTGCGCTCGGCCGGCAGCTTGCTGCCCGAGGGCAACAGGCCGTGTTCTATCTGCTCTTCCAGTGCCCGGCAGATCGCCGTGACCGCACGGGGTGCCTCATCTCGCATCAAATGCCCTCATCTGGACTAGTCCAGCACCATTTCGGCGCCAGTTCGGGTAGTGGAACCGCCCGAAACCATCAGCAAACCCTAGTCAGCGTAGATGACTGTTGCATGACAACAGAGCCAGATTGCACGCTACATGCCAATCGCAGCACAACGTCTATATTTTCTAAATCAAGCACTTAACCATGGTCTACGCTCTCTTGACGCACCCCGCCACTGCCTTGGCGGTGCGGCGTGCTAGAGCGGCCCGACACAAAATTGTCATGCTTACCCGCTAACTTGGCTTGGCTATTGCTGATCTAGACCAACACCCTCAACACGAAGGAGCGTCGAATGAAACGCCTGTTGCTAGCTTCAATCTTGGGATCGACCATTGCTCTGGCCAACCTGGCCATGGCTGCAGACACCGATTTGAAAGCCCTGGAAACCGCCGCCAAAGCTGAAGGCGAGGTCAACAGCGTGGGCATGCCCGATAGCTGGGCTAACTGGAAAGACACTTGGGTCGACTTGGGCAAACTCTACGGCCTCAAGCACCTGGACACCGACATGAGCTCGGCACAGGAAATCGCCAAGTTCGCCGCAGAAAAAGACAACGCCACCGCCGATATCGGTGACGTCGGTGCGGCCTTTGGCCCCATCGCCACCGCACAGGGTGTAACCCAACCCTACAAACCCAGCACCTGGGCACAAGTACCAGACTGGGCAAAAGATAAAGACGGCCACTGGGCACTCGCCTACACCGGCTCCATCGCGTTTATCGTCAACAAAAAGCTGGTCAAAGACGTACCCAAATCCTGGGCTGACTTGGAAAAAGGTAAGTACAAGGTCGCCATCGGTGACGTTAGCGCTGCTGCTCAAGCGGTAAACGGCGTATTGGCTGCGGCCATCTCCAAAGGCGGTGACGAGAAGAACATTCAGCCAGGCCTCGACCTGTTCGCTGAAATCGCTAAGCAAGGTCGTCTGTCGCTGTCCAACCCGACTATTCAGACCCTGGAAAAAGGCGAAGTGGAAGTGGGCATCGTCTGGGACTTCAACGGCCTCAGCTACCGCGACCAGATCGACCCAAGTCGCTTTGAAGTGCTGATTCCGTCCGACGGTTCGGTAATCTCCGGCTACACCACCATCATCAACAAGTACGCCAAGCACCCGAACGCGGCCAAACTGGCGCGTGAGTACATCTTCAGCGACGCCGGCCAAATCAACCTGGCCAAAGGCAATGCCCGCCCGATCCGTGCCGAGCACCTGACGCTGCCAGCTGACGTGCAAGCCAAGCTGCTGCCAAACGCGCAATACGCCAAGGTACAGCCGATTAAAGACGCCAAAGCCTGGGAAGAAACCTCCAAGGCCCTTCCAGGCCTGTGGCAGGAAAACGTGATCATCAATATGGAATAAGAAGTCTGCTGGCCTAGGCTTGTGACGGAAGAAAGCGGCCTGCCGCTTTCTTCTTTTTTGGCCCACGACTTCTTGGGGTAGTACATGAAGCACAACGTCATCCTGGTGTTACTCGATGGCCTCAATTACGGGGTTGCCCAGCACGCGATGGGCCATCTCCAGGCGTATTGCGGCGCTGGCCGCGCAGCGCTGTACAAGCTCGAATGCGAGCTGCCGGCACTGAGCCGCCCGTTGTATGAATGCATTCTTACTGGCGTGCCGCCGATTGAAAGCGGCATCGTGCATAACGATGTCTCGCGCCTGTCCAACCACCAGAGCATCTTTCACTACGCCAGCAGCGCCGGCTTGGTGACGGCCTCAGCCTCCTACCATTGGGTCAGCGAGCTGTACAACCGCAGTCCGTTTAATGCCGCGCGCGACCGCCATACCGATGCGCCCGAACTGCCGATTCAACACGGCCACTTCTACTACGCCGACCATTACCCGGACTCCCATTTATTCGCCGACGCCGAAAGCCTGCGGGTAAAACACTCGCCCCACTTCCTGCTGGCGCACCCGATGAATATCGACGACGCCGGCCACAAGCACGGCCTCGACAGCCCGCAGTACCGCAATAGCGCGCGGGTCGCCGACCTGCTGCTGGCTGAGTATCTGCAACGTTGGCTCGATGCCGGCTACCAAGTGCTGGTCACCGCCGACCACGGCATGAACAACGACCGCTCGCATAACGGCCTGCTCACCGAAGAGCGTGAAGTGCCGCTGTTTGTGCTGGGTAGCGCCTTTAGCCTAGACAGTTTTGCCAACCCGAAACAAACCGAACTGTGCGGCACCATCTGCGAATTGCTCGGTGTGGCCCACGACAAACCTGTCTGCCGGGAGCTGTTGAAGTGAATTCAGTCACCCGTGGCAAATGGCTGGCCGTGCTATGCCTGCTGCCGTTTGCGATCTTCTTTATCGCCTTTCAAATCGCCCCGCTGTTGTGGGTGGCGATCAATAGCCTGGACAGCGCCGCGGGTTGGGGCCTGAGCAATTACGCCAAGGTGTTTAGCTCGAAGTTCTACTTGCAGGCGATTCAGCACAGCTTGGAAATTTCGTTCTGGTCCAGCGTGATCGGCATCGTCATCGCCGTACTCGGCGCTTACTCGCTGCGCAAAGTCGACAGCAAGCTGCGCGACTTCGTCATGGCCTTTTCCAATATGACCAGCAACTTCGCTGGGGTGCCGCTGGCCTTCGCCTTCGTGATCCTGCTCGGTTTTAACGGCGCGCTGACCATCATCCTCAAGCAGGCCGGGGTAATTGATGACTTCAACCTGTACTCAAAAACCGGCCTGATCGTGCTGTACACCTACTTCCAGATTCCCCTTGGCGTACTACTGCTTTACCCAGCTTTTGATGCCCTGCGTGAAGACTGGCGCGAGTCGGCCGAACTGCTGGGCGCCAGCACTTGGGATTTTTGGCGGCATATCGGCCTGCCGGTGTTGACCCCGGCGCTGCTCGGCACTTTTATCATTTTGTTGGCCAATGCTCTGGGCGCCTACGCCACGGTGTATGCGCTGACTACCGGCAACTTTAACGTGCTGCCGATCCGTATTGCCGCCATGGTCGCCGGCGATATCTCGCTTAACCCGAATCTGGCCAGCGCCTTGGCGATGGTGTTGGTGGGGCTGATGGCGGTGATTACCGTGGTCCATCAATGGCTGCTAAAGAGGAGCTACCATGTCGCGCGTTGAAGCCCGAGCGGCTGGGCTGTATCACCGCACGGTGGTCACTCTGCTGTTTCTGATCTTGCTGTTGCCGCTGGCCGGCACCCTGCTCTACTCCGTATCCACCAGCTGGTCGGCGACCATTTTGCCCGACGGTTTGACGCTGAAATGGTATGCCCAGCTGTGGACCGACCCGCGTTTTCTCGCCGCCTTCGGCCAATCGCTGCTGGTCTGTTTCGGTGCCTTGCTGCTGTCGGTGGTGCTGATTTTGCCGCTGCTGTTTGTGGTGCATTACCACTTCCCCAAACTCGACGGCCTGATGAACATTCTGATCTTGCTGCCTTTCGCCGTGCCGCCGGTGGTGTCGTCGGTGGGCCTGCTGCAGATTTACGGTTCCGGGCCGCTGGCAATGGTAGGTACGCCATGGATTCTGATCGGCTGCTACTTCACCGTGGCGCTGCCGTTTATGTACCGGGCGATCACCAACAACTTGCAAGCGATCAACCTGCGCGACCTGATGGACGCCGCCCACCTGCTTGGCGCCAGCACCTGGAAAGCCGCGTTTTTGGTGGTGCTGCCCAACCTGCGCAAAGGCCTGATGGTGTCGCTGTTCCTGTCGTTCTCTTTTCTGTTT
>NZ_JBBNAH010000777.1:0-3351 GCF_037994325.1 Pseudomonas sp. | reverse complement strand
GTTCAGGCCTGGAGCGACCCGCAGTTTATGGGCTTGCTGCTGGATAACGGCCTGCCCTACGCACGCCTGGCCATGCTGCGTACACCCGGCGCGCCGGAGTTTCTTTTGCTGCCCAAGCACTCCGCCGAAGCCACCGCCCTCGGTGAGGGGCTGCGCCTAGCTGGCGCAGCCGATGTAGTGGCTTACTTGCGGCAGTTGGCGACGACTATCGCTCAGCGTTGAAGCGTGTCGTCATCCACAGGCTCGCTTTCGCCTTCAATGCAATCCTCCTGCTCAGCCTCCAGCGCCAACTGGCGTTTGTGTAGCTGTTCACTCTCGCTTAACAGTTGCAATTGCGGCTGGTGGCGCTCGGTCCAGTCCTCAAGCGACAGCCCAATGTTGTTGAGCAGCCCAGGGTTGCGCTGCACCAGATAAACCGCGTTCATCTGCGCGGAGTCAGCGACTTTAAGGTCGAGCAAATCGCCATCAACCGGGCCGCCGTAAGTGATCCAGCGGGCGAACTCGGGATACAAGCTGCAGACCTTTTCAAAGTCCATGTCATGCATGCGCTGGTATCCATTTTCGATATTTTCCAGGCGCTTGGCGTCGATGCCGGTCAATTGCTCAAAAGCTGGGCGGTTAAGCCCCATCAGTTCGCGTAAGCCACGCAGGCGTTGGCCGGCGGTAAACAGAAAACGTTGAGTGTTCATCTGCACATCCTGTTGAGATAACGACCGTATTTCCGAATTTTACTACCAGTTAGTAGATCCGAATTGACTCACTAACTATTAGTAATAAGCTACGGCGTAGAAATTCATGGAGGTAAAGCCTGTCATTGCAGTGACAGGCCGCGATGGTGCAGGAAGCTCAATGAAACGAATAGAACTCACCCCAGCCTGGTTTAGCCAATGCCCACGCTACTTGTCGGTCAAAGGCTTCTGTCTCGCGGCCGGTTTAATTAATCGCCAAAAGCACATCGAAACCCTTATAGATCAAGGGGTTCTACCCTCTCGCCGGATAGGTCGTTACCTGATGGTGGATATGCATCGCCTGATGTTGATGCTGCCTTCCCACGACCGTAAAGATGCCTTCGCCGACTAATTGCGGCCGAACCTACAGCGCTGGCAAACGCCTCCCACTGTTTAGCGGGCGAATTCACACCGGGCTAACTGGCGCGGTCCCACAGGCACGTGCTTGGCCAATTCAACCGCAACATGCGGATTGCCAATCCGCCAATGAGCGGCAACACTCTCGCCTCTTTTATAAGGGCTGGAGAGTGCTGTGAGACTTGCCGATTACGTTCGCCTGCTAAGCCTGGCTGCCATTTGGGGCGCAAGCTTTCTGTTTATGCGGGTGATTGTGCCGGTGCTCGGGCCACTGCCTAGCGCGTTTTTTCGCGTGGCGCTGGCCGCCGTTGGGTTGGTCGTCATAGTGGCGGTGATGCGCGTGCAGTGGAATTTCCACGGCAAATTGCGCCACTGCCTGGCCCTAGGGGTGATCAACTCGGGTTTGCCGGCCACCATGTATTGCCTGGCGGCGATGGTACTGCCGGCCGGTTACTCCTCCATCTTTAACGCCACGACGCCGCTGATGGGTGTGCTTATCGGTATGTTGTTTTTTGCCGAACCGCCGACTAAAAGCAAAACCTTGGGCGTATTGCTTGGGCTGTTTGGCGTGGGCCTGCTGACACGCACCGGCCCAGTGGCCTTTGATGCGCAATTGCTCTGGGGCGCGGCGGCCTGCCTGGTGGCGACTACTTGCTATGGCTTTGCCGGCTTCTTAACACGCAAGTGGCTCGGCGGCGTGCCGCTGGATAACCGCCTCACTGCCTGCGGCAGCATGTTTGGCGCCACGCTGTTTCTGCTGCCGTTGTTTGGCTATGCGCTGGTTGAACAGCCGCCGGCCAGTTGGGGCGGCATGACGGTGTGGCTGTCGTTGGCCGGCTTGGGCCTGGTGTGTACCGCGTTTGCCTATGTGCTGTATTTCCGCCTGATCACCGATATCGGCCCAATACGCTCCTCCACCGTTACCTTTGCGGTGCCGCCGTTTGGTGTGTTGTGGGGCGTGTTGCTGCTGGGTGAGCCGCTGTCGTGGGCGTATCTGTATGGCGGGTTATTGATTGGCTTGGCGCTGTGGCTGGTGGTTAGGCCGACGCCTTCGAAGGTGGCGGCATAACCGCAGAGCACCTGGTGCGCACAGCACACCCTACGGACGACGTTTGCTCTGTAGGGCTGTGCGCACCGACGCTGATTACTGCTGCAATTCCTGCTCAGTGAACATATCGCTAAACAACATGCTGGTCAGGTAACGCTCGCCAGAGTCCGGCAATATCACGACGATGGTTTTATTTTGCATTTCCGGGCGCTCGGCCAAGCGCACGGCCGCAGCCATGGCGGCGCCACAGGAAATACCGCAAAGAATCCCTTCTTCTCGCATCAGGCGCAGGGCCATGGCTTTGGCCTCTTCGTCGTCGACCAACTCAACGCGGTCAACCATGCTGAGGTCGAGGTTTTTCGGCACAAAGCCGGCGCCAATGCCCTGGATTTTGTGTGGAGCGGGTTTTATCTCCTCCCCCGCCAGCGCCTGGGTGATTACCGGCGAACCCGTGGGCTCCACCGCCACAGAAATAATCGGTTTGCCGCAGGTGTTTTTGATATAGCGCGACACGCCGGTAATAGTGCCGCCAGTACCCACGCCTGCCACTAGCACATCAATAGCGCCTTCGGTGTCGTTCCAGATTTCCGGGCCGGTGGTTTTTTCGTGGATAGCCGGGTTGGCCGGGTTTTCGAACTGCTGCGGTAGAAAGTAGGTACTGGCATCGGAGGCAGCAATTTCAGCGGCCTTTTCGATGGCGCCTTTCATACCTTTGGCCGGCTCGGTAAGCACCAGCTCCGCACCCAGGGCTTTAAGCACTTTGCGCCGCTCCAAGCTCATGGACGCCGGCATGGTCAGCAGCAACTTATAACCACGGGCAGCGGCGACAAAGGCTAGGCCAATGCCGGTATTGCCGGAGGTGGGCTCAACAATGGTCATGCCAGGCTTGAGCACGCCCCGCTCTTCGGCGTCCCAGATCATATTGGCGCCAATGCGGCACTTCACTGAATAGGCCGGGTTACGCCCTTCAATCTTGGCCAGAATGGTCACGCCCTTGGGGCCCAGGCGGTTGATAAACACCAGCGGCGTATTGCCGATGGACTGGGCGTTGTCTGCGTAGATGCGGCTCATATCCTGTGTTCCTCTGTCATTCGCAAAGGCCGACAGCCTATGCCCGCTGCCAGGCAGGCGTCCAGCCTGAAAAAATCCGAACCGTAACGGCGCGCAAGCGGTCTAGCTTCTACTTAATGGAAGGTTCACCCAGGTAACGCTGCGATG
>NZ_JBBNAH010000776.1:0-17399 GCF_037994325.1 Pseudomonas sp. | reverse complement strand
CTGTACCAATGGGACACCATGACCGCAGCTTTGGCCGCGGAAACGCCCTGGTGGACACCCGGCGAAGGCCACGGTTATGCGGCCATCACCTACGGCTGGCTGGTTGGCGAGTTATTGCGCCGGGTTGAAGGCAAAGGGCCAGGCGAGTCGATCGTCGCCCGTATCGCCAAGCCCCTGGGCCTGGATTTTCACGTGGGCTTGGCCGATGAGGAGTTCTACCGCGTTGCGGAGATTTCCCGCGCTAAAGGCAACTTCGGCGATGCCTCGGCCCAGCGCCTGCTGAAAACCATGATGAGCGAGCCGGCGTCCATGACCACCCGTGCATTTGCCAACCCGCCGTCAATCATGACCAGCACCAATAAGCCCGAATGGCGTCGTATGCAGCAGCCTGCGGCCAACGGCCATGGCACTGCGCGCAGCCTGGCGGGTTTCTATAGCGGCCTATTGGATGGCAGCTTGCTGGAAAGCGAACTGCTGGCCGAACTGACCCGTGAACATAGCGTGGGTGAGGATAAAACCCTGCTCACGCAAACCCGTTTTGGCCTGGGCTGTATGCTCGACCAGCCAGACGTGCCCAACGCTACCTATGGCTTGGGGCCAGGTGCCTTTGGTCATCCCGGCGCGGGCGGTTCTATCGGTTTCGCCGATCCTGCGTGTAAGGTTGCTTTTGGCTTTGTTACCAACACCTTGGGCCCGTACGTATTGATGGACCCACGGGCGCAGAAGTTGGCCCGCACGCTTGGTCAATGCCTGTAGTTTTTCAGTCGCTGTATTGGGGAGTGAGCCTTGGGGGTTCACCAGCTGATTTACCTCTTGCGCGTCACCGTCGCCATGGCTGCCCCTAGAGCAGCCAGCTACGCGAGCCAGCCCTCGCTACAGCGCCTTCCAAAGTAGAAGGCGTGAGCGCACTGGCTCATGAGTACTTATTTTTTGTGTTTTGAGGTTCCAATGTTTCCTATCAAGTCTGCTGCTGCTCTTGCTGTGTGTGCTGTTCTCGCCGGTTGTGCCTCTTCCCCGGAAAAACCTGAAACCCTCGCCGACAAAGTCGCCGTCGCCAGCGCTGCCAAGGCAGAGTCCGGCCGTCATTGGTGGTGGCCGTTTGGCGACGACAAAGCCGCTGCTCCTGCCGCCGCGCCCACGCCGGACCCAAAAATTGCCCAGGCCTGGATGGACCAATACGAACCGAAACTGCGTACCGCGTTGGACGGCAGTAAATTCCAGTTGGAACGTCGCGACAACCTGCTAGTGGTCTCGGCCCCGGTGGACTCCACGTTTAACCCGGATCGCCCAAGCATGCTGATGCCGGTCACCCTGGGCCCGATCACCCGCGTTGCCAAGTTGGTGGAAAGTGACAAGCAAGTGGCCGTGGTAATTCTTGGCCATGCCGACCCATCGGGCGAAGAAACCCGCAACCGCGAACTGAGCCTGGAACGTGCCCGCGCCGTGACCGCGATTTTCCGTTTGAGTGGCCTGAAAAATGATCGCTTGATGGTGCGTGGTTTTGGTTCGGTACTGCCGCGTGCGGCCAACGACAGCCCGGAAGGCCGTGCACTGAACCGCCGTGTGGAAATCATGCTGACCCCACAGGACACCATGGTCGCGCTGTTGGCCAAATACGCCCAACCCGCGCCAGTTCCGGCAGCCCAAGCCTTGGTGCGTAACGACCCCATTCCAGCGGTGAAGGCCAGCAAACCCGCCGCGAAAACCGCCGCCAAGCCAGGCGCTAAAACGGCGGCTAAACCGGCTGCGAAAAAAACCGCGGCCAAACCGGCCGTTGCGGCGAAGAAACCTGCGAGCAAACCGGCGCCGGTCAAGGTGGCGCAGACTAAACCCGTGCAGGCTGCCAGCGCGGACAAACCGGCTGAGGCAAAAAACTAAGCGTGTCCGCACCCGTTAATTTTTCAGGAGCTGCGTGATGACTGCCAACCTGGCCGATATGCGCCGTGATTACACCCGCGACGGGCTCACCGAGGCGCAAGCCCCGGCAGAGCCCCTGGCGCTGTTCAAACACTGGTTTGACGACGCCCGTAGCACCGAGCAAGCGCCGGTCGAAGCCAATGCCATGACCCTGGCCACGGTGGATGCCGACGGCCGCCCGCACTGCCGCGTGCTGCTGCTCAAGTCGCTGGACGAGCAAGGCTTCACCTTTTTCACCAACTACGACAGCGCCAAGGGCGAGCAGCTGGCGGCGCGTCCGTTTGCCGCCATGACCTTTTTCTGGCCCACCCTGGAGCGCCAAGTGCGTATCGAAGGGCGGGTCGAGAAAGTCAGTGGCGAAGAGTCTGACGCCTATTTCCAGGTGCGCCCGTTAGGCAGTCGCTTGGGTGCGTGGGCATCGCCGCAGAGTCATGTGATCGCTGACCGTAGTGAGTTGGAGGCACTGTTGGCAGATACCGAGAGACGCTTCCTTGATTCGGCGCCCACCTGCCCACCGCATTGGGGCGGCTACCGTCTGTTACCCGAGCGCATTGAGTTTTGGCAGGGGCGTTCGAGCCGCTTGCATGACCGTTTGAACTATCGTCTAGAGAATGGCAACTGGTCGCGCGAGCGTCTCGCTCCCTAAAGCGGTCGAAGAAGGTCAGGTGCCGCGCAACTGCCAATTTTATTCTTGCGTGGCGCAGTGACAGCCCCCAAGCGGCGCTGTCTAATAGCCAGACATCCCCCGGAGGTACCGTTATGCGTAAGTCTGTTTTGTTGGTCGCGTCGTTCACTATGGCGGCACTGGCATTGACCGGTTGCCAGTCCAGCTTGACCGGCGACTCTTACTCGCGCGACGAAGCGCGCACTGTGCAAACCGTCCGTATGGGCACCATTGAATCGTTGCGTCCGGTGAAAATCGAAGGCACCAAAACCCCAATCGGCGCTGGCGCAGGTGCAGTGGTTGGCGGCGTAGCGGGTAGCACTGTTGGTGGCGGGCGCGGTAGCGTTGTTGCGGCGGTAATCGGCGCAGTGGCCGGTGGCTTGTTGGGGTCGTTGACCGAAGAAGGTCTGACCCGTGCGCAAGGCGTGGAAATCACCGTGCGTGAAGACGACGGCAGCATGCGCGCCTATGTGCAGGAAGTGCAGGAAAACGAAATTTTCCGTGTGGGTGAGCGGGTTCGCATCATGTCGGTTAACGGCACCAGCCGCGTAGCGCATTGATACACCGCGTGTGACTAAGAAGCCGACCTCAGGGTCGGCTTTTTTGTGCGCAGAGAAAGTCGATCAAACACTTTTGCGCGCTCTGTTTTGAGCGACCTCGCTGCTACCAGAAAGCGTGCTTAAACCTCTTGTCGGTCGCCGCTACAAAGCATTGACCATCCCTCGCCTGATTAGGTTTACTGTATGTCTATACAGTAATCTTCCTACAGAGCTGCAGTATGCATCCCACTCCTCAAACCCTTGCTGACAGTAGTCCGGTAGGCAATGTCGTCTCGTTGGCCACCTTGCTGGAGCGCCGCCGCGTCTGGAAGGGCGGAGCTATGCCGCAGCAGGTTGGGCATATCGCCACTGGCCATGCGACGTTGGACGCCTTACTGCCAACCGGCGGTTGGCCGGAAGGGGCGTTGAGTGAAATTCTGCTGTCCGCGCCAGGAGTAGGCGAGTTGCAATTGCTCTGGCCTACGTTGGCGCGCCTTACTCATGCGGGCGAACGGGTGGTGTTGGTGGCGCCGCCGGGGCTTGTTTATCCGCGCGCGTGGCTGGCAGCGGGTGTCGATTTGCGTCTGTTGAGCATCATCCAGGCCACAGGGCGCGAGGCGCTGTGGGCAACGGAACAATGCTTGCGTTCGGGCAGTTGCGGGGCGGTGTTGAGTTGGCCGCAGCAGGCGGATGACCGCGCCCTGCGGCGTTTGCAGGTGGCGGCCGAAACCGGACAAACCCTGGCCTTTGCCTATCGCCCAATCGCCGAAGCGGTAAACCCATCGCCCGCTGCGCTGCGTATTGCTATCGACGCCCAGCCCGCCCAGGTGCGCGTGCTCAAATGCCGTGGCGGTTTGGCGCCCGCTGCGCCTATGCCGTTGGCGTTGTGAGGCGGCGATGCGTTGGGTGTGCATTGTGTTGCCGCAGTTGGCCTTGGATGCGGTTCTGCGTGCCAGCGACATCCCCCAAGCGCCGCTGGCGCTGGTGAGCGGCACGCCACAGCGGCGGGTATTGCAGGCGGTAAATGACGCTGCTCGCGAGCTGGGTTTAAAACCTGGGCAAAGCCTGACCACCGCCCTGGCCCTGAGCCGCGATTTCACCCAGGTGGAATACGACCATGGTGCCATCGCCCGTTTGCAGCAGTTTCTCGCGGCCTGGGCCTATTCCTTTAGCTCGCAAGTCAGCCTGCGTTACCCGCGCGCGTTGCTGTTGGAGATCGAGTCCAGCCTGGCCTTATTTGGCCCTTGGCCGCGCTTTGAGGCGCGCTTGAGGGCGGAATTGACCGCCCTGGGTTTTCGTCATCGCCTGGTGGCCGCGCCCAATCCGGTGGCGGCGCGTATGTTGGCCAATGCCTACGATGGCCTGGCGGTGGCCGATAACGCGGCGCTGCAGCAGGTGCTGAGCGCTATGCCGTTGAGCCGCCTGGGCCTGGACAGCAAAACCGCCAGCGCCCTGACGCGTATGGGCTTGCGCACATTGCAGCAGGTGCTGGCGCTGCCCCGGCATACCTTGGCCAAACGCTTTGACGCCGGCCTGCTGCTGCATCTGGATAGCTTGCTGGGTCAGCGGGCAGTGGCGTTGGATTGCTACCAGCCGCCTGAACATTTCGAGTTACGTATCGAGCTGAATTTCGACGTGGAGTCGCACCAGGCGCTGCTGTTTCCGCTGCGCCGGTTGACCAGCGATTTGGCCGCGTTTCTCGCCGGCCGCGACAGCGGGGTGCTGGGCTTTGTCTTGTACCTGGAGCATGTCGACGGCGGCGTCCATACCCAGGTGGATGTTGGCCTGCTCAGCGCTGAGCGCGAGGCGACCCTGCTGTTCGAACTGGCCCGTGGTCGTCTGGAGCGGGTGCAAGTGAGTTCGCCGGTACGCGCGGTGCGCTTGCTGGCCAAAGACCTGCCGGCCTTTGTGCCCGAACACCGCGAGCTGTTTGAACAACGCCCGCAGCAGTCGGTGCCTTGGCTGCAATTGCGTGAACGCTTGCGCGCACGCCTGGGCGACGAAGCGGTACAAGGCATTCAGGCCCACGCCGACCACCGCCCCGAGTGCGCCTGGCAGCCACATGCCAGCAGCAAGCCGGCGCTGCCTGGCGTCAACGCGCCCCGTCCCGGTTGGTTATTGCCCGAGCCCCAAGTGCTGCGTGAGCGCGCGCCGCAGATTCTCGCCGGCCCCGAGCGTATCGAATCCGGTTGGTGGGACGGCGGTGATGTGCGCCGCGACTATTACCTGCTGCTGACCCGCAGCGGCCAGCGGGTGTGGGCCTATCGCAGCGTCAGCAGCACGGATGAGCCAGGGCCACTGATGCTGCAAGGCTGGTTCTCATGAGCGCCGCCTATGCCGAGCTGCATTGCCTGAGCAACTTCAGTTTTCAGCGCGGCGCCTCCAGCGCCACTGAGCTGTTTGAACGGGCTAAACGCCACGGTTACCAGGCGTTGGCGATTACCGATGAATGCACCTTGGCTGGCATTGTGCGCGCCTGGCAGGCGGCGCTGAACGCTGATTTGCCGCTGATTATCGGCAGCGAAATCCACTTGGAAGATGGCCCCACGCTGGTGCTGCTGGTGGAAAACCTCAGCGGCTACCAGCACCTGTGTCGGTTGATCACCCAGGGTCGCCGACGCAGTGAAAAAGGCTACTACCGCCTGCTGCGCGAAGACTTCGATACACCGCTTGATGGTCTCTGTGCGCTGTGGCTGGCAGATCTGCAGAGTGATGTGGAGGAACAGGGCGCCTGGCTGCGCACGCGGTTTCCCCAGGCGCTGTGGTTAGCCGTGGAATTGCACCATGGCCCCGACGATGACCGGCGTCTGCAACAGTTGCTGGCCTTGGCCGAGCGCCAGGGCATTGCCGCCGTGGCCAGTGGCGATGTGCATATGCACGCCCGCGGTCGCCGCGCTTTGCAAGACACCATGACCGCTATCCGCCATCACTGCACGGTGGCGGAGGCGGGCTATCGCTTGTTTGCCAATGGCGAGCGGCACCTGCGGCCGTTGCACACCTTGGCCGAGCTCTATCCCCCGGCGTTGCTGGCGGAAACCTTGACCATCGCTGCGCGCTGCACCTTTAACCTGAAAGAGGAGCTGGACTACCAATACCCCCATGAGTTGGTGCCAATCGGGCATACAGCGTCCTCATGGCTAAGGCAGTTGGCCGAAGAGGGCATGCACAAGCGCTGGCCTCAAGGGGTATCGGAAAAAGTCCAAGGGCAGATTGCTCGGGAGCTGGCGATCATTTCCGAGCTGCAATACGAGAGCTATTTTCTGACCGTGTATGACATCGTCGAATTTGCCCGAAAGCAGAAAATTCTCTGCCAGGGGCGGGGTTCTGCGGCCAACTCGGCGATATGTTTTGTGCTGGGCATTACCGAACTCGACCCCGCACGCCCCGGCACCCCGTTGTTGTTTGAGCGCTTTCTTTCCAAAGAGCGCAAAGAGCCGCCGGATATCGACGTCGATTTCGAGCACGACCGCCGCGAAGAAGTGCTGCAGTACATCTTCCATCGCTACGGCCGCAGCCGCGCCGCGCTGACCGCTGTGGTCAGCACCTACCACAGTGCTGGGGCGATCCGCGACGTCGGCCGCGCCCTTGGCCTGCCGTCCGATCAGATCAACGCGTTGGCCGACTGCTGCGGGCGCTGGAGCAAAGACGGTCCGCAGCTGGATGACATCCGCGAAGCCGGTTTTGACCCAACCTTGCCCGAATTACGTCGGGTACTCACCCTGGCAGGCGAGTTGATTGGTTTTCCCCGCCATCTGTCCCAGCACCCCGGCGGTTTTGTGATTTCCGAGCAGCCGCTGCACACCCTGGTGCCGGTGGAAAATGCCGCCATGGCCGAGCGCACCATTATTCAGTGGGACAAGGATGACCTTGACCTGATGGACCTGCTCAAGGTGGATATCCTCGCCTTGGGCATGCTTAGCGCCATTCGCCGCACCTTTGATTTGATTCTCTACCACCGGCGCCGGGAATGGAGCTTGGCCACTATCCCCGCTGAAGACCCGGCCACCTACGCCATGATCAGCCGCGCCGACACCATTGGCGTGTTCCAGATTGAATCGCGGGCGCAAATGGCCATGCTGCCGCGCCTGCGGCCGAAGACGTTTTACGATTTGGTGATTCAAGTGGCCATCGTCCGCCCGGGGCCGATCCAGGGCGATATGGTTCATCCCTACTTGCGCCGGCGAAACAAAGAGGAGGAGGTGAGCTATCCCTCGGAGGCCTTGAAAGCAGTGTTCGAGCGCACCCTTGGCGTGCCGCTGTTTCAGGAACAGGTGATGGAGCTGGCGGTGGTAGCGGCTGGTTATACCCCCGGTGAGTCCGACCAATTACGTCGCTCCATGGCCGCCTGGAAGCGCCACGGCGGCTTGGAACACCATCGCCAGCGCTTGACCGACGGCATGCTCGAACGGGGCTATACCGCCGAATTTGCCGCGCGGATTTTCGAGCAGATCAAAGGCTTTGGCAGCTACGGCTTTCCCGAATCCCACGCCGCCAGTTTTGCCTTGCTCACCTACGCCAGTTGCTGGTTGAAATGCCATGAACCGGCCGCCTTTACCTGCGCCTTGATCAACAGCTGGCCCATGGGCTTTTACAGCCCCGACCAACTGCTGCAGGACGCCCGTCGGCATAAAATCGAAACCCGTGCCGTGGATGTGCAGGCCAGCGACTGGGACTGCACCCTGGAGTTTGCCGCTGGTGACCCACAGTGCCATGGCGACCCAGCGATTCGTTTAGGGCTGCGCATGCTCAAAGGTTTTCGCCAGGAGGATGCCCAACGCATTGCGGCAGCCCGCCCGTTTACGGGGGTGACCGACCTTATCCAACGCGCGCGCCTGGACAACCGCGCCCGCGAATTGCTCGCCGACGCCGGCGCCCTTAGTAGCTTGGCCGGGCATCGGCATAACGCGCGCTGGGCGGTAGCTGGCGTGCAGGAGCAGGCGCCGTTGTTTGTCGATTTGCCGCCCACCGAAGAGTGCGTGGCACTGCCGGCGCCAAGCGTGGGCGAAAACGTCTGGGTGGATTACGCCACCCTTGGCACCACCCTTGGCCCGCACCCACTAAGCCTGCTGCGCGCCGAACTGCGTAAGCGTCGCTGCCGCAGCTCGCTGGAACTAACACTTGCAGAAGACGGCAGCCCCGTACGCATCGCCGGCCTGGTCAGAGGCCGCCAGCGCCCACAGACCGCCAGCGGGGTGATTTTTGTCACCCTCGAAGACGAATTCGGCATGGTCAATGTGGTGGTGTGGAATGAGCTGGCAGAGCGGCAACGGCGGGTATTGGTGGGCGCCAGCCTGCTGCAAGTGGAAGGCAAACTGGAAGCCAAAGACGGTGTGCAGCATTTGATTGCCAAACGCTTGCACGACCTAACGCCGTTGCTCAGTGGCTTGGACGTGAGTAGCCGTGACTTCAAGTAGGGTGCGCTGCGCGCACCATTGCGATCGCCCATAAATCGCTAGGTGCGCACAGCACACCCTACGGGCACGTCGCGGCCTTTGATCTCGTAGGATGCGCAGCGCGCACCATTGCGATCACTCATAAATCGCTAGGTGCGCACAACACACCCTACGTCAGCCACATTTCCATACACCCGTTGTCTTCGGGTTACTCGGCTAAATCCTCACGCAAATTCGCCACTTCCCCGGCCGTTACTGCCGGGGCGGCATTACCCCAGGTGTTGCGCACATAGGTGAGCACGTCGGCAATATTGTCGTCGCTTAAGTTCCAGGCGAACGACGGCATGGCCGGCGCGGTTGGCGCTGCTTGCGTACCACCGGCACGGCTACCGGCCAACACCACGCGAATCAGCGAGGTTGGGTCGCTGCTGTTTACCAGCGGTGCAGCAGCCAGTTTCGGGAAGAGGGTGGTCACCCCTTCGCCGTTGCCGACGTGGCAGGCGGAACAGCGGTCGGCGTAGATCGCTTTACCGGCGACCATCGCTGCGTTATCCGCTGCTATCGGTTGCGGTGCCGGCTCGGCGGCTTTGCCGTCTTTGAGGTAAACCGCCACGGCCAGCAGGTCTTCGTCTTTCCAGTGTTGGGTGGAGTTTTCCACCGCTTCGGCCATCGGCCCGGAGGCAATGTCGAAGCGGTTGGCGCCGGTTTTCAGGTACTGCACGATGTCCTCGTTACTCCACTGACCAATGCCGCTGTGGGCGTTGGCGGTGATGTCCGGGGCGATCCAGCCTTGCAGGTTGGCACCGGCGAGGAAGTTGTCGTTCTTGTCGCCGCCAATCAGGTTTTTCGGCGTGTGGCAGGTGCCGCAGTGGCCAAGGCCTTCGACCAGATACGCGCCACGGTTCCATTGCGCCGATTTGTCCGCGCTGGGCACGAATTCGCCTTGGGTAAAGTTCAGCATGTTCCAGCCCATCAGGCTCAGGCGCACGTTGAAGGGGAAGGGCAGTTGGTTGCTTTCCACCGGGTTGTTTACCGGCTCCAGGGTTTGCAGGTAGGCCCAGATTGCCTGGTTATCTTCCTTCAATACCTTGGTGTACGCGGTAAACGGCATGGCGCCGTACAGGCGTTTGCCACCCTTGCTGTGGCCTTCGGACATGACTTTTTGGAAGTCATCGAAGTTCCACTTGCCCAGGCCCGTGTCCGGGTCGGGGGTGATATTGGCGCCGACCAGTTTGCCGAACGGCGTTTCAATCGCCACGCCACCGGAGAACGCCGGCTTGCCGGGCACGGTATGGCAGGCGGTGCAGTCGCCGAGCACCGTCAGGTAGCGACCTTTTTCCACCATGTTGTAAGAGTCGGAGCCGGCGTCAGCGTGCACGCTTTGCATGGCCAGGCCGAGCAGGGTGGCAGCACTTAGGGAAAGAAGAGTCTTCATACGCTGATCATCTCCCCTGGGCGTTGCAGATAAAGCCGTTTGATTGCATCTGCCGCCTTGAACGCCAAGGCGCCCACGGTGCCGGTCGGGTTGTAGCCGGGGTTTTGCGGAAAAGCGGAAGAGCCGACCACAAACAGATTGGGCACACCCCAGACTTGCAAGTGCTTGTTCACCGAACTGTTCTTTGGATCGGCACCCATGATAAAGCCGCCAACAATGTGCGAAGACTGGTACGAGGTGTTGGCCCACGGGCCTTTGCGCGGGGCGGGGACCATCTCGCGAGGGTTCATGGTCTTGGCGATTTCCACCACTTTGTTGGTGACGTACTGCGCCATTTTCAGGTCGTTCTCGGGGAAGTCGAAGGTAATGCGCAGCAGCGGCCGCCCGTGCGGGTCTTTGTAGTTGGGGTCCAGCGACAGGTAGTTGTTGCGCGTGGAGTAGCTGCTGGCTTCGCAACCGATAGACATGGTGCTGAGGTAGTTATCAACCGTGGCTTTTTTCCACTTCGAGCCCCAGGCGGGGGTGCCTGGTGGCGTGGAGCGCGAGTCGATAGGCGCTGCGCCAATCGGCGTTACCCGTGTGCTGCCGCCGCCGACAAAGCCTAAACCTGAGTGGTCGAAGTTGTCGTTGTTGAACTCGTCGATGCCCATGCCGATGGCACCGCCACCAATAAACGGGTTGAAGTTTTTGTCGTTGAAAAACATCTTCACGCTGTTGGCGGTCTGGTAGGCGTAGTTGCGCCCGGTGGTGCCGGTGTTGGTGATCGGGTTGTACGGCTCGCCCACGCCGGAGAGCAGCATCAAGCGCACGTTTTCAAAAATAAACGCCGCCACTACCACGATCTCGGCCGGCTGTTCCCATTCCTGGCCGCTGGAGTCGACATAAATAATGCCGGTGGCGCGGGTGCCGGTGCTGTCCATGGTGACTTTGAGCACTTCGGAATTGGTTTTCGCGGTGAAGTTAGGCTGGCGAATCAGCGCCGGCAGCACGTTCACAATGGCGCTGGCCTTGGAGTAGTTGGCGCAGCCGTAGTTGGTGCAGAAGCCGCAGAAGGTGCACGGCCCCATGGTCACACCGTACTGGTTGGTGTAGGGCTGCGAAGCCAGTGCAGAAGGCACCGGGAACGGTTTGTAGCCAAGGTTTTTCGCCGCTTCGGCAAACAGCGTCGGCGCGTAGGTTTGCTTGGTCGGCGGGTTGGGGAATTCCTTGGAGCGTGCGCCTTCGAAGGGGTTACCGCCTTCAACGATGGTGCCGTTGAGGTTGCCGGCCTTACCGGAAACACCCGCCAGACGCTCAAAGGCGTCGTAGTGCGGCTCCATTTCTTCCCAGGTGGTGCCCCAGTCTTGCAGGGTCAGCTCGGCGGGCAGTTCTTTGCCGTAGCGTTCGGTCAGGTAGCTGTGCAGGCGGAACTCGGTGGGCTGGAAACGGAAGGTAATACCGGCCCAGTGGTTACCGGCGCCGCCCGTGCCGTTGCCGGGGTGAAACGAGCCCCAGGTGCGCATCGGTAGGGCGGTTTCCGACTCTTTGTTACGCATGGTGCACGTGTTCTGCTTGGTACGCAGCATCAGTTCCTGGCGACGGTTGTAGCGCAACTCGTCGGTAGCGGAAGCCAGGTTGAAGTCTTTGGCGGTGTCGCGCCATGGGCCGCGTTCGAAGCCGATCACGTTGAGGCCGGTGTCAGCCAGTTCTTTGGCGATGATCGAGCCCGCCCAACCCAGGCCAACGACTACAACGTCGGTGGAAGGTAATTTTTTAGCCATGTGTGTTTAACCCTTCTTGGTCCAGGCGGAGCTGCCGATGATGGAAATCGGCGTCAGGTCCAGCTTCTGGTTATGCAGCCCGATGTAGTCGCGGTAGTCGTAGCGGGCGCCGGGAAAACCGATCATTTTCCACGAGACCATGTCGCGGTTGCCGCCGTAGATGGGGTCGGCAAAGAAGCCTTCCATGGTGTTGTCCAGTACTTGCTGGAAGAACGCTTTGGCCTCGATGCCTTCAAGGCTGATGGCGCCTTTTTCCAGATCGGTCAGCACTTGGTCGCGCTCGGCGGGGGCCAGGGCGCTGAAGTTTTTCTGGAATTTGCCTTGGCAGTACTTGCTCAAGGCAGCCAGGCCGATGCGGTAGCGCTCGCGCGGCACCAGCGGCGATTGGTCGGCCTGCGCCGGGGTGCCGGGGGTAAACGGGCCTTCCATATACAGGCGGCCGAAGTCGCCGTAGTCGCTAACCAGTTGGCGGTCGATAAACACCGCGCAACCGGCGTCTTTGCCACTGACGCTTAGCTCGTCTGCCGGAATCAGCTGTTCGACGATGGCTTCTACTTCAAGCGCTTCTTCGGCGGTAAAAAACTGCCAGCCTTTGCTCTCGTAGTGCAGGGGACCGTTGTGGTCGAAGGGCAGCCATTTGGGCGTACCGACTACGGTGGCCGCTGAGGCGCTGGCGGCGGCGCCAGCGGCCAGGGTGGTGGCGGAGGTTTTTAACAGCTGCCGCCGGGTGAGGCCTTTGGATTGCTCAGTCATGCAGGGCTCCTGACGCCAGGCATGCCTTTCGCTGCGGCTAAGAGCGCGGCGAAACGGGCACGGCGGGCGTATTCAGATCACGGTTGTTTTAGCGGGCCTGGCCTGCGGCCAAACGAGCTGAGCGGGTTGCGAGAGGTGGCCGTTTGGGGCCCCAGGGCGGATTAACGGCAAGGCGTTATCCGCGTTCGTCTAGTCCACGCGCCTTTTTAGAGTAGGGCGTGTGACAAAATGTTGCAGGTTTTACACGGGTAAATATCTATTGCGAAATCCGTAACAATCCCGTGCTAGAGCGCGCGCCGGCTTTACCCGAATATCGAGGTCAGCAGTCCGGCATAGAACAACTGCACCGTACCGCCGTAGATGGAGCTGGGGAGCAAGTCGGCGGTGAAGTGGTTGAAGTTCTGATTGGGCATGCCTATGACGGGGCTGTGTTTTTTATTGTTGAGCAGCAGAAAGGTCGATTTGTGGGTGAAGTCGATCACCACGCACTTGCCCGTCCAGCCGGTATGGGCCACGGCTTTGCCTGCCTCTGGCAGCAATTGGCCATAAATCAGCGTGGTAGCGCTGGTGGGTATTTGGAAACCCAAGGCATAACTGCCGTCTTTGCTGAGGGTTTGCGTGAATAGCGCGACGGTTTGTGCCGAGCACAGGCGATAGCTGCCTAAGGTTCCGCCGTTGAGCAGCAGTTGGCTCAGTAGGGTTAAATCCGCGGCGGTGGAAAACAGCCCCGCGTGCCCAGAGATCTGCCCCATCGAGTAATACGCCAGCTCGTCTTGCACCTCGCCTTGAATCGTTGTGGTGCGGATGTTGGGGAACCACACACGCCCATCACGGGTGTTGCCGCACCGCTCGGTGGCTTCGAAGCGATCCTTGGCAATTCCACGTTGCAGCAACCGGTAGCCGGTGTGTTTCAAGCCCAGCGGATCGTAGATGAACGTCTGAACGTAACGGTCCTGACGTAGCCCGCTGACTTTTTCCAGAATAAGCCCCAGCAGGGCGAAATTGATGTCGCTGTAAACCGTGACCGTATCGGGTGTGCTTCGCAGCGGCAGGAGTGGTAACAGGCTGCAGGTTTTCGCGCGGTCCTGAGAATAGAAGCTGGAGGGCACTTGCGTGGGGTCGTAGAAGTGGTACGACGATGGCAGCCCGGAGCGATGTTGCATCAGCAACCGTAAGGTGACCTTGGCTTTATCCCCGCCGCTGAAGGTGGGCAGGTATTTACTCACAGGGTCGTCGATATTGACCTGTTGAGCGTCCACCAGGCGCATAAAGGCCAGGGTGGTCGAGAATATTTTGGTGAGTGAGGCAAGGTCGAAGAGGGTGTCCTCGCGCATCGGTTGCGGCACTGGCATCAACGCGGTCTGGTTGTACAGGCGTTGGTAGCCGTGGGCCTCCAATAGCACCTGTTGACCCTCTAACTGAATGGCGATCACCGCACCCGGCAGGCCGCTGGCCACGGAAAAACTGACTTCATTGCGGATTTTTTCCAACCAGTCCTGCGGGTAAGTGCTGAAGCCTTTGTAGCCTGTGTTATTCGGGTTGCTGGAAATACCCCAAGCGGACATGGCCTGAGTGCCTGCGGCGGCGCCCGCTGCCAGGGCAACGGCAGAGGCTTTGAGCAACTGGCGGCGGTTGAGGTTTTTTTCGTGCTCGGTCATGGCCTGTCCCTCGCTCAATACATGGCTCTAGCAACGACGATGGCGGCGCATCAGCGTTGTTACTGTGAGCCAGTCAACCATGGCGGGCGCGTCAGACTAAGGCGACGTTTCTGTGTAAGCGCGGGCGTATTCCCAGGGTTTTGTCTGTAAGGAAGAGGCTGTAGGGCGGTGTGTCTTCTCTGCGCTGACGAACGTCAGCGGGTATCGCTGGGGATTTGTCACCCATTTCGGGCACAATAGCCGCCATTCCGATCAATAAAGCGCTAAAGAGGATCGACCGTGTATAACGTCGTCATCAGCGGTACCGGCCTGTATACCCCGGCAAACAGCATTTCCAACGAAGAGCTGGTGGAGTCCTTTAATACCTACGTGCGGCAATTCAACGCCGACAATGCGGCCGCCATCGAGAGCGGTGAAGTTGAAGCCCTGAGCGAATCCAGCAGCGCCTTTATCGAAAAAGCCTCCGGCATTAAAAGCCGCTTTGTGATGAACAAAGAAGGCATCCTCGACCCACAACGCATGACGCCGCGCCTGCCAGAGCGCTCCAATGAAGAGTGGGGCATTCTCTGCCAGATGGGCGTGGCGGCTGCCGAACAGGCCCTGCAACGTGCTGGTAAAACTGCCGCCGATGTTGATGGCGTGATTGTCGCCTGCTCCAACCTCGAACGTGCCTACCCAGCGGTTGCCATCGAAGTGCAAGCCGCACTGGGTATCACCGGTTTCGCCTATGACATGAACGTCGCCTGTTCCTCGGCCACGTTCGGCATTCAGGCCGCCACGCAGAACATCCAGCTCGGCCAAGCCCGCGCGATTCTGGTGGTAAGCCCGGAAATCTGTACCGGCCACCTGAACTTCCGCGACCGCTAAAGGAACTTTATTTTCTGTGACGCCGCTACCGCTGTGCTGGTTGAGCGTGCCGATCTGGCCACCTCCCAGTACCAGTTCGATATCGTCGGCACCAAGCTGCTGACCTCGTTCTCCAATAACATCCGCAACAACTTTGGCTTCCTCAACCGCGCGGCGGAAGAGGGCGTTGGTGCCCGTGACAAGCTGTTTGTGCAGGAAGGCCGCAAGGTATTCCGCGACGTCTGCCCAATGGTCGCCGAGCTGGTGGGCGAGCACCTGGCTGCCAACGACATTCAGGTGTCTGATGTGAAGCGCTTCTGGCTGCACCAGGCCAACCTAAGCATGAACCTGCTGATCACCAAAAAGCTGCTGGGCCGCGATGCACTGCCGGACGAAGCGCCGGTGATCCTCGACACCTACGCCAACACCAGTTCGGCTGGTTCGGTAATCGCCTTCCACAAAAACCAGGACGACCTGCCAAGCGGCGCGCTGGGTGTACTCAGCTCGTTTGGTGCCGGTTACTCCATCGGTAGCGTGATTCTGCGCAAGCATTAATCCATGAGTGCACCGCTCGACGCCGAGCTGCTGCCGCGCCTGTTGGCCGGCGAGCAGCAGGCCTATCGCGAGCTGGTCGCCACCTACCAAGGGGCGATGCGCGCGGTGGCCTACGCCATTGTTGGCAGCCGCAATGCCGATGAAGTGGTACAGGACGCCTGGCTGGCGGTGGTACGCAACCTGGCTGGGTTCCAAGGCCGTTCAAGCCTGAAGACCTGGCTGCTGACCATCACCGCCAACACCGCCAAAAGCCGCCTTAAACAAAACCGCCGCGAAGTGCTGCTGGACGATATTCCCTCGCCCCACGGCAGCATCGGTGATGACCGTTTTGCCGAAGATGGCCACTGGCTGCTGGCACCCCACGCCTGGCACCAGGACTCGCCCGACGCCTTGCTGACTGAGGAAGAATTACGCGAGTGTTTGGAAAAAACCTTGGCCAGTTTGTCCGAATTGCAAGGCAGCGTACTGAACCTGCGCGAACGGCAGGGCTTGGAATTGGAGGAGATTTGTAATCTTCTGGATATTTCTCTCTCTAACGTCAGAGTTTTACTACACCGCGCACGGCTAAAGGTGTTCGCTACCCTGGAGCATTTTGAGAGGACGGGACATTGCTGAGTTGTAAGGAATTGGTCGCCAATTCAAGTGATTTTCTCGACGGGCAATTACGCTTGCGGCAACGCATTGCCGTGCGCATGCACTTGGCCAGTTGCCGCAATTGCCGGCGCTTTATCCGGCAGATGCGTATGACACAGGTGGTGTTACGTAAGCTTCCTGATGCGCCTATTCCTGAGCTGGACAGCTTAGCCAAGCGCCTGGCCGACGTTCAGCAGGGTCGTTAAACCGTAGAGTGCGCTGTGTGCACCCTGCGAAGTCGCCTCAGACGGTGGCGAAGCGCTCTTCCAAATACTTCATGATCAACTTGGATTCGTACATCCAGGTGGTCTTGCCGTTCTCGTCTATTCGCAGGCAAGGCACTTTGATCGCGCCACCCTCGGCCAGCAGCGTTTGCCGATGCTGTTCGTCGTTCTTGGCATCGCGCAGGGCAATCGGCAGGTTCAGGCGGTGCATGGTGCGGCGGGTGCGCACGCAGAACGGGCAAGCGTGGAATTGGTACAAGGCCATGCCGGAGGTGGCTTGAGCCACTTGAGCCTGGGCCTCAGGCGTGCGCTTTTGTTTGCGCGGACGGGTGATGAAGTCGATAAACACGATGAGCTGGCCCAAGCCAACCCGCAACGCTTTGATAAGCACTGGAACACCCTCTGCGGCGGAAAATTCGAGGGCGGCAGCTTACCTGAATGCGGGCGCCCAAGCTCTGGCCTGGGCGCATTTGCCGCAACCGCCGGTCAGGCGTGGGCGTGCCCAAATATGCGTTTGAATGAACGGGAAAACCAGCCGGTGTTGTGGGTGTCGTCCACCAGGTGCTTGATATTGTTTTTCACCGTTTGCGCATAGGCCTTGTCGTCATTACGGATGTGGTTGAACAGCCAGCGCGACAGCAGGTTGATCAGTTCCTGAGTCACGTCTTCGCCGGCCTGGAAGCGCATGTTGAACTCGCTGACGCGCGCGGTGAAGATTTCATGCACGCGCTTGTGCGGACGGGTAAAGGCGTAGCCGGCTTCTTCCAGCAACGCTTCCTCAAAGGCGAAGTGGGAGAGGGTGTAGTCCACCAATTCGCCGAGCACTTCACCCAGTTCTTCGCGGCTATGGTCGTTTTCGTTGGCGTGGATTAACAGATTGATCATGGCGACGATGCGCTTGTGTTGGTCGTCGATGATTTGAATGCCGGTATCGAGGTCGTCTTGCCAGACTAGGTAGGCCATGAGGGTGCGTCCTTAGCGTGTTGCTCGACTGCATGCGAGCGGATGGGCCAAGGCTAGTG
>NZ_JBBNAH010000775.1:0-1335 GCF_037994325.1 Pseudomonas sp. | reverse complement strand
GCACTGAAACGATTTTTTGACAGCTGCAAGAGTGCTGAAAAAAACGCTATTCGCGCTCTTTTTCCAACAGTTTCGCCTTACGCTCAACGCCCCATCGATAACCCGAAAGCCCGCCATCATTGCGCACCACTCTGTGACATGGCACAGCGACTGCCAACGTATTCGCTGCACATGCACCGGCGACAGCGCGCACGGCCCGAGGCGAACCGATACGTTCAGCGATATCGCGATAACTGGCGGTTTGACCGACAGGTATTGCCTGTAGTGCTTGCCACACACGCTGCTGAAAAACGGTTCCGCGGATATCTAGAGGCAGGTCCAGACCCTGTGCAGGCGCTTCGACAAACTGGATCACCTGGGCCAGGACCCGGGCAAAAGCATTGTCTGCCGGTTCGATTGCAGCGCGAGGGAAGCGACTTATAAGGTCGGTTTCCAATGCTTGAGCATCTTCACCGAAGAGAATCGCGCAGAACCCACGTTCACTCTGCGCAACTAAAAGGGCTCCCAAGGAACATCTACCGATGGCATAGCTAATACGGACGTTGGTGCCGCCATCTTTGTAGGCGCGAGGCGTCATACCCAGCAGTTTGTCAGCCACTGTGTAGAAGCGGCCACTGGAGTTGAAGCCGGCGTCGTATAGAGCATTGGTGACGGTCTCCCCCTGCTGTAGCTGGTTACGCACACGTGTAGCGCGCTGTGCATTGGCATAGCTTTTCGGCGTAAGTCCGGTGACTGCTTTAAACATGCGGTGGAAGTAATACGGGCTGAGGCCGACTTGCGCTGCCAATTGCTCTAACGACAACGGAGTTTCCGCATGCGCTATCAAGTGGCAAGCCTGCTCGACCAGCAGACGTTGTTGATCCGCTAAAGCAGCTTGATTGGGCTTACAGCGTAAACAAGGGCGGAAACCAGCTTGCTCCGCAGCCAGGCAAGTCTGGTGAAACTGCACATTTTCCGGCCTGGCCTGGCGCGACGAGCATGAAGGCCGGCAATAAACGCCAGTGCTTTTCACCGAATAAACGAACTGCCCATCCGCAGACTTATCCCGATGCAGAACGGCAGGCCAACGAGGGTCGTTGAGTGTTTCGGCGCTGCGGGCTTGTGATGAAGTCATCGGCGTAGCTCAGACATTAGGCTGGCTTTACGGTAACAGCAGAGCGATAGCGATACCTGCCGAATCTTGCTTTCCAATCGTCGCAGTCGCGCTCTAACTTTTCTACGCCCAAAAACAAACCCCCTACCCGTTTTCACGAGTAGGGGGTTTGGAATTTAAGCTTGACGATGACCTACTCTCACATGGGGAGACCCCACACTACCATCGGCGATGCGTCGTTT
>NZ_JBBNAH010000774.1:0-18620 GCF_037994325.1 Pseudomonas sp. | reverse complement strand
CCACCGACGGCAAAATCCGCGCCTTGCTGAACCCAGAGCAACAGAAGGCGTTCGACGAGAAACACAAACAAATGGAAGCTCGCCGCGCTGAATGGCAAGAGTTCCAAGCGTGGAAAGCCAACAAAGCTAAAACCCAGTAATACCGTAGGGTGCGCTGTGCACCAGACGATCCACCCCAGTACGTAGGGTGCGCACAGCGCACCCTACGGCCCGTGCAACCCATCCGGCATAAACTGCCGGGTGGGTTTTGTTCGTTTACCGCGTTAAGGAGTCGTTGTGCGCTCACTGTTTTGGCGAATCTTTGCCAGCTTTTGGTTAGCCATCGTGCTAGTCGCAGGCCTGTCGATGGTGATGGGCCGCGTACTGAACCAGGACGCCTGGATTCTCAGCCAGCACCCTGCCCTGCAAGGTGTGCCCGAGCAGTGGGCGAGCATTTACGAGAGCAAAGGCCAGCAAGCCGCGCAGGAGTATTTACAACAGCGCAAACGCGACTTCCGTATCGACACCCAAGTGCTCGACGACAGCGGCAACGCCATCATCCAGGGCACGTTTCCACCGCGCGCCGCCGCCTTTGAAAAGCGCCAGCACGATGACCCGCGCCGCTTGCCCTGGCGCCGCCTGACCACTGAATACACCAGCCCGAGCAGTGGCGACACCTACCTGTTTATCTACCGCATTCCGCACCCTGAGCTAGACGACTGGCACCGCGGCAGCCTGTTCTTGCCCGTAAGTGCACTGGGCATTGCCTTTCTAGTACTGACGGCCCTGAGCTTGCTGTTGACCCTGTCAATCACCCGCCCCCTCGGGCAACTGCGCGGCGCCGTGCACGACCTTGGCCAAGCCGCGTATCAACAACACACCCTGGCGCGCCTCTCCACCCGCCGTGACGAATTCGGCGTGCTGGCCGGCGACTTCAACCGCATGGGCGAGCGCCTGCAAGACCTGATTAGCAGCCAGCGCCAACTGCTGCGCGATGTCTCCCACGAACTGCGCTCGCCGCTCGCAAGACTGCGCATTGCCCTGGCCTTGGCCGAGCGTGCCGAGCCGGAAGAACGGGTGAAACTATGGCCGCGGCTGGAGCGCGAATGCGACCGCCTGGAAGCGCTGATTAGCGAGATTCTGGCGTTGGCACGGATGGACGCTAACCTCGGTGCCGCGCAGGCCGTGGACATCACCGCGCTATTTGCCAGTCGCCAGCAGGAAGCCGAACTGAATGAGCCCGAGCAGCGCATTGTGGTGGCGGTTGAACCCGCGCTAAGCCTGCTCGGTTGGCCAGATATGCTCGAGCGAGCACTGGATAACCTGGTGCGCAACGCGTTGCGCTTTAACCCGGCGGGGCAGGCCATCGAGCTACGCGCAGAACAAACTGACGGCAGGGTGCGCCTGAGCGTGCGCGACCATGGTCCGGGGGTATTACCGGAGCATCTCGCACGCCTGGGGGAACCCTTCTTTCGCGCCCCGGAACAAACCGCGCCGGGGCATGGGCTGGGATTGGCCATTGCCCGTCGAGCGGCAGAACGACACGGCGGAATACTGGAGCTGGCCAATCATGCGCAGGGCGGCTTTGTTGCCAGCCTGGTACTGCCGGCAGCGCCACAAACTGGCAAACCCCATTAAACGTTGTTCTCTCGACGGCTTCTTAATGCGGCGAACGGACTAGGAGAGAAAACGCGCCATCTGCTCGGCAGTAGCTTGCAGATGTTGCTCATGGGTAAAGCCAGATGACTTCAAGGGTTTAAGGTCATGATCGGCCGCCTCGAGCCAAACCAACTGGATCGCCGGCGAAAGCGCGTATTGCGCCACCGTAGCTTTGTCACCCAGCGCATCCCGTTCGCCCTGAACGATCAGCGTAGGCGTGCGCAGCTCGGCCAAATGCGCCACTCGTGGCTTCTCCGGTTTGCCCGCGGCATAAAACGGATAGCCCAAACACACCAGCGCATCCGCGCCCAACTCATCGGCCAGCAAGCTGGCCATCCGCCCGCCCATGGACTTGCCGCCAATGGCCAATCGTCCTGCGACCTGTTGGCGCACCTGGGCATAAACCGCCCGCCAATGCTCAAGTAAACGCGCCTGCGGATTGGGCGGGCGCTTGCCACCATCTAAGCGGCGCTGGGCCATGTAGGGAAACTCAAAACGCAGCACCGCCACGCCCTGCAAGGCTAAGCGCTCAGCCATGGAGGTCAGGAACGGACTGTCCATCGGCGCGCCCGCGCCGTGGGCAAAGATAAATGTCGCCCGGACATCTCCTACAGGCCTATTCCACAGCCATTTCGTGGGTTCCGCAGCGCCGGATAGCGGTTGATACAGATCAATATCGCCGTTTGTCGGTTTCGCCATGCTTCGCCTCGCCTTCAACAACTAGAGAAATCCGCGGATGGGCCTGACATGAGCACAACAACCACGACTGCCTACGACTATAAGGTGGTTCGCCAGTTCGCCATTATGACGGTGGTATGGGGCATCGTCGGAATGGGCTTGGGGGTGTTTATCGCCTCCCAACTGGTCTGGCCACAACTGAACTTCGATCTCCCCTGGACCAGCTTCGGGCGTCTGCGCCCTCTGCACACCAACGCCGTAATCTTCGCCTTCGGCGGCTGCGCACTCTTCGCCACTTCCTACTACACCGTACAACGCACCTGCCAAACCGCCCTGTTCGCGCCGCGCCTGGCGGCCCTGACCTTTTGGGGCTGGCAACTGGTGATCGTTCTGGCGGCGGTGAGTTTGCCACTGGGTTACACCAGCTCAAAGGAATACGCAGAACTGGAGTGGCCTATCGACCTACTGATTACCGCCGTGTGGGTCGGCTACGCCGTGGTGTTCTTCGGCACCCTGCTGAAGCGCAAAACCAAACACATCTATGTCGGTAACTGGTTCTACGGCGCCTTCATCCTCACCGTGGCGGTGTTGCACATCGTCAACAACCTGGAAGTGCCAGTGAGCATGACCAAGTCCTACTCCCTGTATTCGGGCGCAACGGACGCCATGATCCAGTGGTGGTACGGGCACAACGCCGTGGGCTTTTTTCTCACCGCGGGCTTTTTGGGGATGATGTATTACTTCGTACCCAAGCAAGCCAACCGTCCGGTGTACTCCTATCGCCTGTCCATCGTGCACTTTTGGGCACTGATCACCTTGTACATCTGGGCCGGCCCGCACCACTTGCACTACACCGCACTGCCGGATTGGGCGCAGTCGCTGGGCATGGTGATGTCGTTGGTACTGCTGGCACCGAGCTGGGGCGGCATGATCAACGGCATGATGACCCTCTCGGGCGCGTGGCATAAGTTGCGTGACGACCCGATCCTGCGCTTCCTGGTGGTATCGCTGGCGTTCTACGGCATGTCGACCTTTGAAGGTCCGATGATGGCGATCAAGACCGTCAACGCCCTCTCCCACTACACCGACTGGACCATCGGCCACGTACACGCTGGCGCTCTCGGCTGGGTAGCGATGATCAGCTTTGGCGCCCTGTACCACATGGTTCCAAAACTCTGGGGCCGCCCGCAGATGTACAGCATGGGTCTGGTCAATGCGCACTTCTGGCTGGCCACCATCGGCACCGTGCTTTACATCGCCTCGATGTGGGTCAGCGGTATTACCCAGGGCCTGATGTGGCGCGCGATCAATAGCGACGGCACCCTCACCTACTCCTTCGTAGAAGCGCTGGAAGCCAGTCACCCGGGCTTCGTCGTACGTATGGTCGGTGGCGGAATCTTCTTCATCGGCATGTTGCTGATGGCCTACAACACCTGGCGCACCGTGCGCAGTGCACAGCCGGCAGAAGTTGCCGCCGCTGCGCAGATGGCTTGAGGAGAGCGGCCATGAGCAAACATGAAATACTCGAAAAAAACGTGTTCCTGTTGGTGCTGTGCATGGTGCTGGCAGTCAGCATCGGCGGCCTGACGCAAATCGTTCCGCTGTTCTTCCAGGATGTTACCAACAAGCCAGTGGATGGCATGAAGCCCTACACCGCCCTGCAACTGGAAGGCCGCGACATTTACATTCGCGAAGGCTGCGTCGGCTGCCACTCGCAGATGATCCGCCCGTTTCGCGCCGAAACCGAACGTTACGGCCACTACTCGGTAGCCGGCGAAAGCGTTTGGGATCACCCATTCCTGTGGGGTTCCAAGCGCACCGGACCTGACCTTGCCCGCGTTGGCGCACGCTACTCCGATGACTGGCACCGCGCGCACTTGTACAACCCGCGCAACGTGGTGCCGGAATCGAAGATGCCTGGCTATCCGTGGTTGGTTCAACACCAGTTGGATGGCAAAGACACCGCCAAGAAACTGCAAGTGATGCGCCTGATGGGGGTGCCTTACACCGACGCGGATATCGAAGGCGCCAGCGCGACCGTGCAAGGCAAAACCGAGATGGACGCACTGGTTGCGTACTTGCAGGTGCTCGGCACCGCCATCAAGAACAAGCGCTGAGCAGGGGGAACATTGAAATGACTGTTTTCTGGAGTTGGTACGTCTGCTTTTTAACCCTGGGCAGCCTGTTCGCTTTGCTCTGGTTGGTGTTTTCCACTCGCAGTGGTGAAACACCAAATGGCGGCGATAAAACCATGGGGCATGCCTTTGATGGCATCGAGGAATACGACAACCCGCTACCGCGCTGGTGGTTTCTGTTGTTCGTCGGCACCATTATTTTTGCCCTCGTTTACTTGCTGCTCTACCCCGGTTTGGGCAACTGGAAAGGCGTGTTGCCCGGCTACAGCGATGGCTGGACCCAAGTGAATCAATGGCAGCGTGAAGTGGACAAGGCCGATGCGCAGTACGGCCCCTTGTTCGCTCGCCTTGCCGCTACGCCGCTGGAAGAACTGAGCAAAGACCCGGAAGCACTGAAAATTGGTGGCCGCCTCTTCGCCACCAACTGCTCGGTCTGCCATGGTTCGGACGCCAAGGGCACCGTCGGCTTTCCCAACCTTACCGATACCAACTGGCGCTGGGGCGGTGATGGCGAAACCATCAAAACCACCATTCTGCGCGGCCGTCAGGCAGCGATGCCTGCGTGGGGTCCGGTGATTGGTGATGCCGGAGTGAAGAATGTGGCGGCCTATGTACGCACCAAGCTGGCCGGCATTCCGCTGCCAGCAGAAAGTGACGCCGACCTGACCGCTGGCGCTGCTACATACACCAGCACCTGCCAAGCCTGCCACGGGCCGGAAGGCAAAGGCACAGCAGCAATGGGGGCGCCAGACCTCACCCATCCAGCCGGTTGGATTTATGGCAGTAGCCTGGTGCAACTGCAGCAAACCATCCGCAACGGCCGTAACGGTCAGATGCCGGCGCAAGAGCAATACCTGGGCAATGACAAAGTGCATGTACTGGCCGCGTATGTCCTGAGCTTGTCGCGGTAACAGTGCGTTTAGAAGTAGGGAGTCTGGCGCGACGGACTGCGGGTCAGGCTCTTCCACTGCTAAAAAGGGTTAATAAATCGGGCAAATCACTTCATTGAGCAACCTGACCAATCGGCCAACGTGGCCTTAAGTCGCGATGCGACCCAGTGTCGCACCCCGCCGACAGGTAACCCTCACGGTGCTTTTTCATCTACTAAGCTGGCGCATTAGCCGTCAGTGTTTGCTATGAGGCAGAACACACTTTCGTAGACGGTTAGGGATAAGGGCAGCCACCTGAGAACCAACCTCATCTAGAGGCCGAAATACCTTGTTTCAGGTGCCTGAAAGCCTTATCGCTGCGGCCTGTGGCGTTGCAATGACTACGTCGATTCTCCATACTTGCCGCCGATTTTTACCCCTAAAAAACACCCTAAACCGTGGAACCTTAGAATGAGCACAGCAATCAGTCCGACTGCTTATAACTATAAGGTGGTCCGCCAGTTCGCCATCATGACGGTGGTCTGGGGGATCCTTGGCATGGGCATGGGCGTATTCATCGCCTCGCAATTGGTATGGCCGGAGTTGAACTTCGGTTTGCCATGGACGAGCTTTGGTCGCTTACGCCCTCTGCATACCAACTTGGTGATTTTCGCCTTCGGTGGCTGTGCTCTGTTTGCTACGTCGTACTACGTAGTTCAACGTACCTGCCAGACGCGTCTGATTTCAGACAGCATGGCGGCCTTCCACTTCTGGGGCTGGCAAGCCGTAATCGTCGGTGCGGGTATTACCCTGCCGCTGGGCTACACCACCTCGAAGGAATACGCTGAACTGGAATGGCCACTCGCCATTCTGCTGGCGGTGGTCTGGGTTACCTACGCGGCGGTGTTTTTCGGCACCATCATCAAGCGTAAGAGTAAGCACATCTATGTTGGTAACTGGTTCTACGGTGCCTTCATTCTGGTAACGGCGATGCTGCACATCGTCAACCACATGTCGCTGCCCGTTTCGCTGTTCAAGTCGTACTCGCTGTACTCCGGCGCGACTGACGCAATGATCCAGTGGTGGTACGGCCACAACGCCGTGGGCTTCTTCCTGACCACAGGCTTCTTGGGGATGATGTACTACTTCGTTCCGAAGCAAGCTGAGCGTCCGATCTACTCGTATCGCCTGTCCATCGTGCACTTCTGGGCGCTGATCACCCTGTATATCTGGGCCGGTCCGCACCACCTGCACTACACCGCTCTGCCGGACTGGGCTCAGTCGCTGGGTATGGCCATGTCGATCATCTTGCTGGCGCCAAGCTGGGGCGGCATGATCAACGGCATGATGACCCTCTCGGGCGCCTGGCATAAGTTGCGCACCGACCCAATCCTGCGCTTCCTGGTTGTTTCCCTGGCGTTCTACGGCATGTCGACCTTTGAAGGCCCGATGATGGCTATCAAAACCGTCAACTCGCTGTCGCACTACACCGACTGGACCATCGGCCACGTACACGCCGGCGCTCTCGGCTGGGTTGCGATGATCTCCATTGGTGCTCTGTACCATATGATTCCGAAACTCTGGGGCCGCCCACAAATGCACAGCGTTGGCCTGATCAACGCGCACTTCTGGCTCGCCACTATCGGTACCGTGCTGTACATCGCCTCCATGTGGGTTAACGGTATTACCCAGGGTCTGATGTGGCGTGCAATCAACGAAGACGGCACCCTCACCTACTCCTTTGTTGAAGCGCTGCAAGCCAGCCACCCAGGCTATATCGTGCGGGCATTGGGCGGTGCGTTCTTCGCCTCCGGCATGCTGCTGATGGCCTACAACACCTTCCGCACCGTGCGCGCCTCCAAGCCAGCTGAAGCAGAAGCCGCCGCTCAGATCGCTGTAGTAGGAGCTCATTAATGAGAAACCACGACGTAGTCGAGAAGAATATTGGCCTGCTGGCCTTCTTCATGGTCATTGCCGTCAGCATCGGCGGCCTGACTCAGATCGTTCCGCTGTTCTTCCAGGACGTTACCAACAAGCCGGTGGAAAACATGAAGCCGCGCTCAGCCCTGGAGCTGGAAGGTCGCGACGTCTACATCGCCAACGGTTGTGTCGGCTGCCACTCGCAGATGATCCGTCCATTCCGTGCGGAAACCGAACGTTATGGCCACTACTCGGTAGCCGGCGAAAGCGTTTGGGACCATCCATTCCTGTGGGGTTCCAAGCGTACTGGTCCGGACCTGGCCCGCGTTGGCGGTCGCTACTCCGATGACTGGCACCGTGCGCACTTGTACAACCCGCGCAACGTAGTGCCTGAATCGATCATGCCGGCCTACCCGTTCCTGGTTGAACATAAGCTCGACGGCAAAGACACCGCCAAGAAAATGGAAGTTTTGCGTTCCATGGGCGTGCCTTACACCGATGAAGACATTGCCGGCGCTCAAGCAGCGGTTAAAGGCAAGACTGAAATGGATGCCGTGGTCGCCTACCTGCAGGGCCTTGGCACAATCATCAAAAGCAAACGGTGACGTGTGATGGACATTGGGATGATTCGCGGTCTTGGCACAGTAGTCGTAATGGTTGCCTTCGTAGGCCTGGCGCTCTGGGTGTTTAGCGGCCGCCGCAAAAAGGACTTCGATGAAGCCACGCTGCTGCCTTTCGCGGATGATCCCGAAGCCATCAAGCATGTCGAGCAAGAACAAGCTTCTAGGAGTAACAAAGAATGACCGTCTTCTGGAGTCTGTACGTCACTGTACTTACCCTGGGCACCATCGCCACGCTGACGTGGATTTTGCTATCCACGCGCAAAGGCCAACGTGCTGAAACCACCGACGAAACCGTCGGCCACTCCTTTGATGGCATCGAGGAATACGACAACCCGCTGCCCAAGTGGTGGTTCTGGCTGTTCGTCTTGACCATCATCTTCGCCCTCGGTTACCTGGTGCTCTACCCGGGCCTGGGTAACTGGAAAGGCATGCTGCCGGGCTACGGCTACCTGAACAACGAGACCAAGCAAGAGTTCTCGAATGGTCAGCCAGGCTGGACCGGTGTGCACGAGTGGGAAAAGGACATGGCCAAGGCTGACGCCAAGTTCGGTCCGATCTTCGCCAAGTTCGCTGCCATGCCAATTGAAGAAGTGGCTAAAGATCCACAAGCCTTGAAGATGGGCGGCCGCTTGTTCGCCTCCAACTGCTCGGTTTGCCACGGTTCCGACGCCAAAGGCAACTATGGTTTCCCCAACCTGACCGACGCCGACTGGCGCTGGGGCGGTGAACCGGCCACTATCGAAACCACCATTCTTGGCGGCCGCCACGCGGTAATGCCAGCATGGGGCACGGTAATCGGCGACCAAGGCGTGCGTGACGTTTCTGCCTTTGTGCTGACCCAACTGGACGGTCGCAAGTTGCCGGAAGATGCCAAGGCAGATCCTGCCAATGGCCAGAAAATCTTCGCAGCCAACTGCGTGGCGTGCCACGGTCCGGAAGGCAAGGGCACCCCAGCTATGGGCGCACCTAACCTGACTCACCCAGCAGCGTTTATCTACGGTTCGAGCTTTGCTCAACTGCAACAGACTATCCGCTACGGCCGTCAGGGCGTAATGCCTGCTCAGGAACAGCTGCAAGGCAAAGACAAAGTCCACTTGCTGGCCGCTTATGTCTACAGCCTGTCCCACGGCAACACCTCGGATGCTGCCAAAGAGCAAGCCGAGTAATCGCCGCGTAAGAAATTGCTTAGGAGCCTGCCCACAGGGCAGGCTCTTGATGCAAACCTCAAGTTTTCCCCTCGCTCTACCCTCCCCCGCACTAAATCAAGCCTTACGCGACCTCACGTCGCAGCATTAACCCTTCATTCAGCGCGTATAATTCAGAGCGCACTAGTCGCTTTGACCTCCGTCGGCACGTATCGACGAGGCTCTTTCCACTGCCGTGGTACGCAACGATGAGTAATCAGATCCCTGTTCAAGACGTCACCCCGCCTGCCAAGGCCGCGGACAAATCCGTCGACCTCTATGCGTCCCGGGAAAAAATCTACACCCGCGCCTTTACTGGCTTCTTTCGCAACCTGCGCATGCTCGGCGGTGCAGGTTTATTTCTGCTGTACTTCGGCACCGTATGGCTCAACTGGGCTGGTCACCAGGCTGTCTGGTGGAACCTGCCAGAGCGCAAGTTCTACATCTTTGGCGCGACCTTCTGGCCACAAGACTTCATCCTGCTTTCCGGCATCCTGATCGTCAGCGCCTTTGGCCTGTTCTTTATCACCGTATTTGCCGGGCGCGTTTGGTGCGGTTACACCTGCCCACAAAGCGTCTGGACGTGGATTTTCATGTGGTGCGAGAAGGTCACCGAGGGTGATCGCAACCAACGCATGAAACTCGACAAAGCGCCGATGAGCGCCAATAAATTTCTGCGCAAGTTCAGCAAACATAGCCTCTGGCTGCTGATCGGCTTTGTCACCGGTCTCACCTTCGTCGGCTACTTCTCGCCAATTCGCGATCTGACCATCGAATTCTTTACCGGCGAAGCGGACGGCTGGGCCTATTTTTGGGTTGGTTTCTTCACCCTTGCCACTTACGGCAACGCCGGTTGGTTACGCGAACAGGTGTGCATCTATATGTGCCCCTATGCGCGCTTCCAGAGCGTTATGTTCGACAAAGACACCCTGATCGTTTCCTACGACCCACGCCGTGGCGAACGCCGCGGCCCGCGCAAAAAAAACGCCGATTACAAAGCCGAAGGTCTGGGTGACTGCATCGACTGCACCATGTGTGTTCAGGTATGCCCCACCGGCATCGATATTCGCGACGGCCTGCAAATCGAATGCATCGGCTGTGCTGCCTGTATTGATGCCTGCGACACCATCATGGACAAGATGGAATACCCACGCGGCCTGATCAGCTACACCACCGAGCACAATCTTTCCGGGCAGAAAACCCATCTGGTGCGACCGAGACTGATTGGCTACGCGGTGGTTCTGCTGACCATGATGGGGCTGCTGGCCACAGCATTCTTCCTGCGTCCGCTGGTGGGCTTTGACGTCAGCAAAGACCGCGTGCTGTTCCGCGAAAATGCCGAAGGTCGCATCGAAAACGTCTACAACCTGAAGATCATGAACAAAGACCAGAAAGCGCATACCTACTTGCTTAGCGCCAAAGGTCTGGACGACTTGCAACTGGCCGGCAAACAAGAGTTCAAGGTCGATGCAGGGGAAATCATCAGCCAACCGATCGAATTGTCGGTATCTCCGGATAAACTGCCGTCCAGCACCAACGAAGTAATCTTCGTCTTAAACAGCGCGGACGACCCCGATACCCACGTCGAAACCAAAAGCCGCTTTATTGGCCCCAGTGTTCGCTAAGTAACCGATTCAGAGAGAGCGTCAAATGCCCGCAACAGCAAGCAGTCCTTGGTACAAACACATCTGGCCGTGGATCATCATCGGCATGCTGGCCACCTCGGTGGCCTTGACCATGCACATGGTATTTATCGCCGCTGATGGCCAGGACACGCTGGTAACCGACAACTACTACGAAGCCGGCAAGGGCATCAGCCGCTCTCTGGATCGCGAGCGCCTGGCCAAAGACCTGCATCTGGAAGCGCGCGCAACCCTGGATGAAGTCACCGGCGAAGTCAGCCTGCTGCTGAGTGGCGACAGCCGCCCGCAAACCCTGGAAATGAACCTGATCTCGCCAACCCAGGCAGAGAAAGACCGCAACCTGATCCTCAAACGTAGTGCTACCGAGCCTGACCGCTATATCGGTCAGGTACCGGAAGCCATCGAAGGTCGCCGCTTTGTCGAATTGCTCGGCCAAGAGGGTGAACAGACCTGGCGTCTGTTTGAAGAAGAGAAAGTCGGCGCTGGCGTTGAGTTGAAGCTGGGTGACGAACCCATTCCTGGCGCAGAAGAGCAACGCTGATCTGCTGATATGAGCGCTCCCCTGCCCTGCTACCATTGCGGCTTGCCGGTTCCTGCCGGCAGCCGCTTTTGTGCGTCTGTGCTCAATGAGCCCCGTGAGTTCTGCTGCCCCGGTTGCCAAGCCGTAGCCGAAGCGATCGTGGCTGGCGGGTTGGAGAGCTACTACAGCCACCGCAGCGAAGCCTCAGTAAACCCCGGGGCGCTTGTGCAGCAATTGCCGGACGAGCTCGAGCTGTACGACCGCGCGGACGTACAAAAAGACTTTGTGCACCACAACGCCGATCTGGCGGAAACCACCTTGCTGTTGGAAGGCATCAGTTGCGCCGCCTGCGGCTGGCTGATTGAACACCGTCTACGGCAAATGCCGGCGGTGGCCGAGGCGCGCCTCAATCTATCCAACCACCGTTTGCAGGTGAGCTGGGCTGATAGCCAACTGCCGTTGAGCGCCTTACTCAGCGAGCTGCGCCAGATCGGTTACGCCGCCCACCCCTATCAAGCCGACCGTGCCGCGGAGCAACTGGCCGCCGAAAACCGCCTGACCCTGCGCCAACTGGGCGTAGCCGGCTTACTGTGGTTTCAGGCAATGATGGCGACCATGGCCACTTGGCCGGAATTCAATATTGACCTGAGCCCTGAGCTGCACCAGATCATGCGCTGGGTGGCGATGTTTCTGACCACGCCGATCGTGTTCTATAGCTGCGCGCCATTTTTCAAAGGGGCCTTTCGCGACCTGCGTACTCGCCACCTGACTATGGATGTTTCGGTGTCATTGGCTATCGGTAGCGCCTATATCGCAGGTATCTGGACTGCCATTACTGGCGTCGGCGAGCTGTATTTCGATGCCGTCGGCATGTTCGCGTTGTTCTTGCTGACCGGCCGTTATCTAGAGCGACGCGCCCGCCAACGTACCGCGGCAGCCACCGCGCAACTGGTTAATTTGCTACCGGCGTCCTGCCTGCGTGTGGGCAGCGGCGGCCAGAGCGAGCGCATTCTGCTGCGCGAGCTGCAACTGGGCGACCACGTACTGATCCAGCCTGGCGCAGTGGTACCAGCCGACGGTCGAATTGTTGATGGCCAATCCAGTGTCGATGAGTCGTTGCTCACCGGCGAATACCTGCCACACCCGCGAACGGTGGGCGACTCGGTGACCGCTGGCACCCTTAATGTCGAAGGCCCGCTTACGGTTGAGGTGTTGGCACTGGGGCATGACACACGCCTGTCTGCCATCGTGCGCCTGCTCGACCGCGCCCAAGCCGATAAGCCGCACTTGGCGGAGATGGCCGACCGCGCCGCGCAGTGGTTCCTGCTGATTACGCTGATTCTGGTAGTAGTGATTGGCGCCGTTTGGTGGCATCTGGATTCCACCCGAGCGTTCTGGGTGGTGCTGGCCATGCTGGTCGCCACTTGCCCGTGCGCCTTGTCGTTGGCCACGCCAACCGCCCTTACCGCCGCCACCGGCACGCTGCACAAGCTCGGCCTGCTGCTGACCCGCGGCCATGTGCTGGAAGGCTTGAACCAAATCGACACCGTGATCTTCGACAAAACCGGCACGCTTACAGAAGGCCGCCTGACCTTACGCGGCATCCGCCCCCTAGGCAGCGACAGCGACGACCAATGCCTGGCGCTCGCCGCCGCGCTGGAAAATCACTCCGAACACCCTATCGCCCGCGCCTTTGGCCAAGCGCCGGAGGCGGCGGACGGCGTCACCAGCGCGCCCGGTTTGGGCCTGGAAGGAATGGTAGGCGGTCGGCGCCTGCGTATTGGTCAGGCTGCTTTTGTCGCGCAACTTAGTGGTGTGCCAGCACCGGCGATGCCCGACGAACCCGGTCAATGGTTGTTGCTCGGCGACGCCCATAGGCCTTTGGCCTGGTTTGTCCTCGACGACCGCCTGCGCAGCGACGCCCCTGTCCTGCTCGCCGCCTGCAAAGCCCGTGGCTGGAAAACCCTGCTGCTATCGGGCGATACCTCACCAATGGTCGCCAGCGTCGCCCGCGATTTGGGCATCGATGAAGCCCACGGTGGTCTGCGCCCGGACGATAAGCTGGCAATGCTGCAAACGCTATATAGTCAGGGCCGCAAAGTGCTGATGCTCGGCGACGGCGTCAACGATGTGCCCGTGCTGGCCGCAGCGGATATCAGCGTGGCCATGGGCTCTGCCACCGACTTAGCAAAAACCAGCGCCGATGCGGTGCTGCTGTCCAACCGTCTGGACGCTCTGGTACAGGCCTTTGCCCTGGCACGTCGTACCCGCCATGTGATCATCGAAAACCTGTTGTGGGCCGGCCTGTACAATGGCCTTATGCTGCCCTTTGCCGCCCTCGGCTGGATCACGCCAGTGTGGGCGGCGGTGGGTATGTCGGTCAGCTCGCTGACGGTGGTGCTCAACGCCCTGCGCCTGACTCGCCACCGCGCGGCGGCACAGAACGTTATCGCCTGACCGCCCAATCGCGCCCGGAGTCACCCATGCCCGCTTTGTACATTCTGATTCCCATCGCTCTGCTAATCGTCGCGGTGTGCATCTTTATTTTCTTCTGGGCGGTGGACAGCGGTCAGTACGACGACCTCGACGGCCCGGCCCATAGCATTCTGTTCGACGACCAAGACCCCAACCACCTGGCCGGCGTCGACCAGGCCAGCGGCCATGAACACACTGCCGAGCCTGACGACAAACAGGAGCCGCCCCGTGCTTGAGCTGGCGCCACTGTTAGTTTCAGCGGTCATTCTTGGGCTACTGGGCGGCGGCCATTGCCTGGGCATGTGCGGCGGCCTGATGGGCGCCCTGACCCTGGCGATTCCGCCAGAACAACGCAGCCGGCGCTTTCGTTTACTGCTGGCCTACAACCTCGGCCGAATTTGCAGCTATGCCTGCGCCGGTCTTCTGATCGGCACGGCGGGCTGGGCCGTGGCAAATAGCCCGGCAGTGATGGTGTTGAGAGTTGTCGCAGCGCTGCTGCTGATTGCCATGGGCCTGTACCTGGCCGGTTGGTGGAGCGGGCTGACACGCATTGAGGCTTTGGGGCGCGGGTTGTGGCGTTATATCCAGCCGTTTGCCAGCCGTCTGATGCCGGTCTCCAGCCTGCCGCGGGCGCTGTTACTGGGTGCATTGTGGGGCTGGCTGCCCTGCGGGCTGGTCTACAGCACCTTGCTGTGGGCGGCGAGCCAGGGCAATGCGTTGAACAGCGGCCGGTTAATGCTCGCCTTTGGCCTTGGCACCTGGCCGGTGCTGCTCGCTACTGGTATGGCCGCCGAACGCCTGACCGCCGTACTGCGCAAACGCAATGTTCGAGTGGCAGGCGGTCTGTTGGTGATTCTATTTGGGTTGTGGACGCTGCCCGGGCCCCATCAGGCGTGGCTGATGGGGCATGCAATGCATCACTGATGGCGGCTTAGGCCATCATCAGGCTAGACATTTCCTGCATCTGATCCGGACTCAATGCGGCGTCACGAACAGCTTGAAGCAAGGCGCCATTAGCCGTGGAAATCGCACCGTTCAAGGAAGCTATCTCGCTCTGCAGGCCTTGCGCCTTCTGCATCCGTTCTTCTTCAGAGAGACCTTGATCGGCCATCAGCGCCTGCAGTTCGGCTTGTTTCTCGGCCAACTGCTGACGCAATTCGCGGAGCATCTTTAACGCCTGTTTGACGCTGTCTGGCAGGCTGCTTTCGTCTATATCTTTATTATCTTTAGCGTTGGAACTGATCTTCTGCGCCTGCTCGGACAACGTCACCTTGATACCTTGCAGTGCAGTTTGTAGGTCTGCTGGTGGATCTTCCGGATCCCGGTTTGCCTTTATGGCCACCTGTTGCGCCAGATGCCCGGTGACGTTGCTGGTATTGATCGGCAACATGTTTTTTCTCCCTACGTAGCGACACTAGTGTGTCGGCAGCCGGGTATGGAACTTAAGTACATGGCCACATCCGGAGCTAAGCTGATACCCTTACGCTTCGTGTGTGCTTGGCTAAACAAGGATGCCTCGCGATGAATGAAATGATCAAAGCCCGCGGCCTGCCCGCCGTGCATTGCAAAGACTGCAGCCTCAGCGGCTTATGCCTGCCGCTGTCGATGGACCTCGAAGACATGGATGCCCTAGACGACATCGTCAAACGCGGTCGCCCGCTAAAAAAAGGCGAGTTTCTGTTCCGCCAAGGTGACAAGTTCACCTCGGTATTTGCCGTACGCTCCGGCGCCCTGCGCAGCTTTAGCGTCTCAGATGCGGGCGACGAACAGATCACCGGCTTTCACCTGCCGAGCGAGCTGATGGGTATGTCGGGCATGGACGAAGAGTCCTACCCCACTTCGGCCCAGGCCCTGGAAACCACCACTGTTTGTGAAATCCCCTTTGAAAAGCTGGATGACCTGTCGCTGCAATTGCCGCAACTGCGTCGCCAACTGATGCGCATCATGAGCCGGGAAATTCGCGACGATCAGCAAATGATGCTGTTGTTGTCGAAGAAAACCGCCGACGAGCGCATCGCCTCATTTCTGATCAACCTATCGGCACGTTTTCGCGCCCGGGGTTTTTCCGCCAACCAGTTCCGTCTGTCTATGTCACGCAACGAAATCGGCAACTATCTGGGCTTGGCGGTGGAAACCGTATCCCGCGTGTTTACCCGTTTCCAGCAAGGCAACCTGATTGCAGCCGATGGCAAGGAAATCGAGATTCTCGACCCGGTCCAGCTCTGTGCATTGGCGGGCGGCAATCTGGAGCAGTAGTCACGCGCGACAAGAACTGCCTGGCGCGGCTTGCTAGAATCGCGCCTTTGCCAGAACAGACAGTAGGACTCGCGATGATCACCGACGACTTCAGCATCAAATCCCTGATTCGCCCAGTGCCGGACTTTCCCAAGCCCGGCGTGATTTTTCGCGATATCACTCCACTGTTCCAATCGCCCCGCGCGCTGCGCATGGTGGCAGACAGCTTTGTGCAGCGTTACGTAGAAGCCGAATTCACCCATATCGGCGCCATGGATGCCCGTGGTTTCCTCATCGGTTCGATCATTGCCTACGCCTTGAACAAGCCGCTGGTGCTGTTTCGCAAACAAGGCAAGCTGCCGGCCGATGTGTTGGCCGAGGGTTATCAGACTGAGTACGGCGAAGCGTTTTTGGAAGTGCATGCCGACAGCCTGTGTGAAGGCGACTCGGTGTTGATCTTTGATGACCTGATCGCCACCGGTGGCACCCTGCTCGCTGCTGCGGCTCTGGTACGCCGCATGCGCGCCACGGTGTTTGAAGCCGCGGCGATCATCGACCTGCCGGAACTGGGTGGTTCGCAGAAGCTGGAAGACGCCGGCATTTCAACCTTTTGCCTGACTACCTTCGCGCTGTCTGACCGCTAATCCCCCTCGGTTAGCACAGCACTAGCCTGTTACCCCGCGCGCCCCGGCCGACCCTGTTGGCCGGGGCGCTGCACTTAGGTTGGGTGTTCCTGTTGCCAGCTTGGGCCAATCATTGAACCCATCAGTGATCAACCCTGAGCCGTACAACAAGAAAAGATCGCCCCGCGGCGATCGCCAGGAGCCTCCCATGACCGCCATACCAACCCCATCCAAACTGACCAAACCCAACGCCAGCTTTCCGGTGCGGCGTATGGACTTCACCTTTGCCGAAACGGAAAAGTACTGGTGGAGCGGCGACGCTTTCATGACCCATTTCATGAATAACCTGTCGTCACTGTTCCCCTATGGCGAAATGTTTTTCGTCGACAGTGTGCGTGCCGTGCGCGAGCGCATCACCGAGCCGCAGCTGAAGAAGGACATCAGCGCCTTTATCGGCCAGGAAGCTATGCATTCCAAAGAGCATGCGACCTACAACGAATACGCTGCCAAGCATGAAATTGATCTGGAGAAGCTCGAACTACGGATCAAAGTGCTGCTGGAATGGGTGACCAAAATCACCACCAAGAAACAACGCCTGGCCGCCACCTGCGCCCTGGAACACTTCACCGCCACCATGGCCCAGCAACTGTTGCAGCGCGAAGACCTGACCACGCAGATCGACGACCCAAAGATGTACCAACTGTGGATGTGGCACGCGATCGAAGAGAACGAACACAAGGCCGTGTGCTACGACGCCTACCAGGCCGTCGGCGGCGGTTACTTTACCCGCGTAACCATGATGGCTATTTCAACCGTGATTTTCTTCGGCGTGATCAGTTGGTTCCAAGTGCACCTGCTGCGCAAAGACCGCCAACTCTTCAACCTGCGTAGTTGGGGCCGTGGCTTGCGCACCCTGTTCAGCCCACGCGACGGCTTTCTCACCAAGTTGATCCTGCCGTACCTCGATTACTACCGCCCAGGCTTCCACCCGTTTGACCATGACACCAAAGTGCTGGAGCAACGCTGGAAGGATCGCCTGGGCTTTAGTGGCTAACACCACCGAAGGCTAGCCCAGGGTATTAATTAAAATGCTCCGGGTTAGCCTAGTCGTCATCATCCGAAACACGCCCATACTCGGCACACCGTCGTTATACCTGCTGATATCCATCCATAGCTCCGCAGAGGAGCAAGCAACCTCCTACGCCTCGGGTGTTTTGTGCAGCCCAAGGCTCTGCAACACACTTGCCCCAGCAAACATCATCAAAATCTGCTGCTGCGCCTGGGCGCAAATGGCAGGCCGGCGATCGATTTGCTCGATGTAGTCCAACGATTGCTGAAACAACTGCCGGCTGATCATCGATGACACCTGGCGGATGGCTGCCGGCTCGAGGTTAGGTAGCAGTTGCAGCTTGCCCAAGTCCTCGGCCATATCGTTAGCGAAGTCTTCCATTATCTGCTCCAACGCTTCGCGCAGCACTTTCGAGCTGCCGTGCAGTTCGCGCACGCCAACGATAAAGGCTTGGGGATTTTTCGCGACGTAGTCGAAAAACAGCTCGACCGTTTCCCTACAAACGCGTTGGCCGCGCGCCAGATCAATACCGAATATCAGCTCTGTCGGCGCGCCTAGCTCGGCACGTTGCGCCGCTTCGATACGCAGATTACGCAGGGGCTGGCGAATGCGTGCGGCCATGTCGGCAATCATCGCCAGGCCCAGATCGTCCACAGTTTTGAAGTGCCGATAGAAGGTATTGGGGTTCAACCCCGCCTCCCGCGCCAGCTCGCGTAGCCCCAAACCACTCAGGCTGCGGCTGATCGCAGCCAGGCGCAATGCGGCTTCCATCAGCAAGCGTTTGCCTTGGGCGGTAACGGTTTTTGCTGTTTCGGTATCAGGCATCGTGGTCATTGGCGTGGCTCGCCCTACGGAAGATTGGGTTGGCAAATCGGTATACGGGTGTATACATACACCTCAAGTAGACAAGTGTATACAGCGAAAAACAAACATAACAGGAGCTTGTTCATGGGCGCACAACCTGCCGCTTTTCCCACAGATGCCACCCCCACCGACGCCACCCCAGGC
>NZ_JBBNAH010000773.1:0-2521 GCF_037994325.1 Pseudomonas sp. | reverse complement strand
GTGATAAACCGGCTAGCCCCGTCGTCCCCGCGTAGGCGGGGATCCAGGTACACGGTCTGAAATTTTCCCCTGGCGATTTAAGGTTTACGAATCCTCAACAGCTCGCCATTCAACCAATCCGCCGACGGCTGTTTCTGCCCCGCACAGTCCACGCTGTAAGCCTTGCCGCTGATGCTGCTGCCGGTGGCTGCACGGTTGATAAAGTCTTCGGACGAGTCGACCAGGCCTTTGTTTTCCAGGTAGTCGAGCTTTTGTTGCAGGTGCATACGCGCTTCTTTGCCGTCGTAGGCACTGCCGTTGCGGATAAAGCTGCAGCCGCTGTTTTCCACAAAGGTCAGCAGTTTGCCGACTTCTGCCTGGGTCTGCGCATTCAGCGCGGCGTGGCTTTCAGTCGCTGCAAGCAGGCAGCAGCTGATGCAGATAATCCGCCACATAGGCGTGAAAACCACCATCGTTCCAGTACTCCATATGACTTAAAGGGGTGTGCCGTTTGTACCAAGGACCAACAGCCATGGCGCGGTCCTCAGCGACCACGGCGGCATAGTTGTCCAGCGGTCGCAGTGGATAGCCGAGGGCATCGGCCGGTGCATAGAGGTTAAGCCAGCGCGCCTGTTCGCGCACTTTTTCAGTCAGGCAGTGGCCCGGAAAGCGGATCGGCAAGACCGGGTTATAGGCAAAGGTGAACAGCGGAATATTGCAGCCAAAGGTGATCAGCCCGGCCAGGGTTTCCAGGCCTAAAAACGGGTCCAGCGCGCAGGTTGGCGTAGCGTTGAGCCGCTGTTGGTCCCAGGCGTAGTTGGAAAAAATATGCCCGCCCAACGAGTGCGCCAGCACCACCAGCGGCGTTTGCGCGCCGACTTTCGCGCGCAGGGCTTGCAAGCCCTGGCGCACGGTTTGGTGCACTTCCTGGTAGGTGGTGTCGTACGCCTCGCTGACCTTGCGGTAACCGCTGGCGTCGCCAAGAAACAACGTCACCGCGCGGCGCAACCAACGCCAGGTCACTGGTTCGGTTTTGAGTTTTTCCAGGTAGGCGAATTCACGGTCGTCCAGCACATTAGCCCAGTACAAACTCTGGAATGCCACCTGCTCGGCATGCTCGCCCAAGCGCAGGCGCAATTGCTGGATCAAGCGTTGAGCAAAGACGTGATGACCATCGCTATCCAACAGCGCGGGCTGGGTGCCAATGCCATGGATGATGGCAACTGCAAGCTTCATAACCGGTCCTTGGTGTTACTGCTTTAGAGGGCTTGCAGGCGGTCGCCGAGTTTGCCGCTGTCGACCAGTTCGAGGAACTCATCGCCCAGGCGTCGGCTGGCATCCATGGCGGCGCGCCAGTAGCGCTCGCGGCCGTTGTCGTCGCCCAGGTAGCGGGTGAAGTCCTTACGGTCCGGCAGCTTGCCGTGGGGCAGTTGCGCCAGGTAGTCGCGCGACGGCGCCAGTAGCAGCACGTTCTGTAGGCGAGCGCTGTCGCCTTTGCGCCACGGCAGGCCCTTGTCAAACCAGCCGGGAATCACCTTGTCGGTGAAGTGCGGGTACAGCACCACGTCGTCACCGCTGTAGGGCAAGTCGAGGTGGTAATCGAGCAGGCCGCCGTCGCGGTAAGTGCCGGCGCCGGCACCGGGAATATCGCGCACGCCTTCCATCACCATGGGAATCGAGCCCGAGGCCAGCAGGGCATGGCGCAGGTTGCCGGCATCCAGGTGCAGATAGCGCGAGGGGAAATCGCTTAAGGCGCTGAGCGGCGGCTGGCTGCGGCTGTCATGCAAAATTACCCGCTCAAAATGCCGCGACAAACGTGGACGGCCCAGCAGGTTATTGCCGATCACCGATGACAAGCCCAAACCCAGCGCGCCACGACGGTCGTGGGCCAGCAGGCCGAGGCTTTTGACCACCATGATATTCAGGCTGTAGTGCGGGTTGTTCAGCACATGGGCGTCTTGGCCTTCGAGCAAGTCATCAAGCATGCGCACGCAGCTTTGCGACACCTCGGCCATGGTCACGCCCTTGTTAAAACGCTGCTGGGTATACAGCTCGCCCAGGCGTTGAATACCAGCGGCGGCATCCGGCAGGCAGGCGCTGGCAAAGCGCCAGGAACCGATAGAAGCGCCGATTAATGCCCGTTGGCGTGGCGCGCGCGGCAGCCAATCGCCAAACAGCGCCAGGTCCAACCCCTGAATGCCGAGGGCTTTGGGGCCACCGGCCGCGCCCGGCAAAATGCCGACATCCGCCGGCGCCAAACCGCGCTCGCGAATACGCGCCAAGGCTTTACTGCCGGCTTTAAGAGTCAGGGCGGGGGACTTGATTTGAATCGCGCTCATGTAGGCCTCCATCACGCAAGGCCGGGATTATAGAGCGCTAGGCTGTAAGACCAAGAGGGTTTTGTTGTGTGAATGGTGGGGTAAAGCGTGCGGGAGAGGCGAGGGAGTTTGCGCGGTGAAAAAATTCACCGTCATTCCCGCGCAGGCGGGAATCCAGAATGCCGCGGCGAACAGCGTATGCCTTGAGATTCTGGGTCCCCGCC
>NZ_JBBNAH010000772.1:0-4709 GCF_037994325.1 Pseudomonas sp. | reverse complement strand
GAACAGTTTTGCGCGAGGGTTCGGGCATGCTCAGACAGTCAATGTCGGGCTTGAAGATTGCCACGGACCGCGCGGCAGCAGAATATCGGCAGCCGTGCTGGCGCCGTTGTTTGCGCGTCGTTTTTCTTCTGCTGTTCATGGATGCCCTATGTCAGAACCCTTTCAGCCCGATTCCCTGCGCGCACAACTGCGACCCTTGGCCGCAGCGCAGGCCGAGCCGCCTGAGGCGCAGGCCTATCGGCAGTTCTATCGGCTGAACATTGCCGGTGCCACGGCGCGTTTGGGGCTGATGGAAGTGGGCGGTTATCAGGTGGTCACCCAGCTGTGGCTGCCGGCCAAGCCGGTGGCGACGCTGGTGCTGCAACACGGCTATTACGACCATATGGGTCTGTACAGCAATGTGATTGCTTGGGCGTTGGGCATGGGCTTTGCCGTGCTGGCGTGCGATCTGCCGGGGCATGGTTTGTCCAGCGGTACTCGTGCCAGCATCGGCGAATTCAGTGAGTACCAAGCGGTTTTTCGTGCGGTATTGGATGAAGCCGCGAGCCTGGATTTACCGCAGCCTTGGCACTTATGTGGGCAGAGCACCGGCGGGGCGATTATCGTCGACTTTCTGCTGCATGACCGAGCGCTCAGCAGTGGCCAACGCCGGCAAATCGGCGAAGTGATTTTGTTCGCGCCCTTGGTACGGCCGCGCGCCTGGGGTTGGTCCAAGCTTAGCTACTACCTGCTCAAACCCTTTGTGACGCAGATTCCCCGACGCTTTAGCCCCAACTCCAACGACGCCGAGTTTCTCACCTTTCTGCAGGCTGATCCGTTGCAACCCAGGAACCTACCCACCGCCTGGGTGGGCGCTTTATCGCGCTGGATGCCGCAGATTGAACAGGCAAAACCCAGCGCCCGCCGTCCGCTGATTGTGCAGGGTGATGCCGATATGACCGTGGATTGGCGTTACAACTTGGGGGTGCTGCGGCGCAAATTCAGCGAGCCGACGGTGTTTATGGTCGACGGCGGGCGGCATCATCTGGCCAATGAAACGGCGCAAATCCGCAGCACCTACTTCGCCTTTCTGACGGACCACTTCACAGCCTACAAAAGCTGACGCGGTACCGTAGGGTGTGCTGCTCGCACCACCCCAGAGACCGGCGAATGCCCATGGTGCGCACAGCACAGCCTACGGTTTACAGGCCGGGCTCTGCGTTGGGGTTGTTGACCGGCGCGGTCTGGCCTACGGCCAAGCCGGCGCGCATGGCTGCCAAGGCGGCCTGGTAATAGGCCTTGCCGTCGGGCGATTCGGCAAACATCACAAACTCATCCAGCTCCGGATCGGACAGCCCGCTGTAGACGTATAGCAGGGTGTTATCCACATCGGCGCCGATCTGTTGCATCAGGCGCTGGCGTTGGCTTTCCAGCATGCCCTGGGCCTGGCCGCCGCCCATCAGGCCGGGAATCATCTGGCTCAGGCTGTCGGCGGCAACCCCGGCCAAGGCCAGGCTGACTTCGGCGCCGGCTTCTTTTGCCGGCAGGGCTTGAGCCAGGTGGCGAATCAACAGGGCGCGGGTGTTATCGGCTTGAATGCGCGGAATGCCGTTGGCGTGTTTGGCCAGCTCTTCCGGGCGGGTGGCATCGACTTCGGCTTTAACGATTTTGCGCCCCAGCGGTGACTGAAAAAACGCCAGCGCCGGTGCCGGGTTGGCCAGTTGCGCACGAAAGGTGGCTTCACCGCGCTGGTCCATGGCCTGGGGCGCAAAGCGCTGGTTGCTGTTGGTCACCAACGCTTGGTACACCGCGTCGGGCAGGCTGCTGCGGTAGCGTTGCTGGGCGGCTTGCAGGGCGGCGTTGAAATGCGCGCGTTGCTGCGGCCAGCCGGCGATTTCATAGAGCTGGCTGTGCTCGTCGGCCTGGCTGGGTAGCGAGCAGAACAACAACACAAGGGCGAAAAAGGCGCGCATAAAGACTCCTGTCGGGCAGGCCGCTATTTTCAGCGGCATCGCCTGGGCTTGTCGAGGCGCGTGAACGGCGCTGATAGAATCCCCGGCATGGCACATACATCCACAACCCATCTGCTCGATCCCACGCTGCTAACGGCTATCGTCGACGACTTGGCCGATAAAGGCTGGTCGCAGCACGATCTGTTTATTCCACAGGGTCTGACCCGCGAACTGGCGGCGGAGTGCCAACAACGTGCCACCGATGGCCGTCTGGCCCCAGCCGCCGTTGGCCGCGGTGCGACCGCACAGGTACGTGAGAGCGTGCGTGGCGACAGTATTCAATGGCTGGAGCCAGGCGAAAGCACGGCCACAGATGCCTATTTGTCGTACATGGATCAGCTCCGCCAGGCGCTCAACCAGGCGCTGTATCTGGGCCTGAATGACTACGAAAGCCACTTTGCCCTGTACCCGCCGGGCGCTTTTTACCAGCGCCATGTCGACCGCTTCCGTGACGACGACCGCCGCACCGTGTCGGCCGTGTTGTACCTGAATGACAGCTGGTTAGCGGAGCAGGGTGGGGCGCTGCGGATTTATCCCGCTGACGAGGAGCACGACGTGCTGCCATTGGGCGGGCGCTTGGTGATTTTTATGTCGGGCGAGTTGCCCCATGAAGTGCTGCCGGCAACGCGGCAGCGGCTGTCGTTGACCGGCTGGTTTAGACGGCGGGCCTAACCCACTCAACGGCTCTGCACCCCTCTCTCGCAAGCGGGAGAAGGGCTGTTATCCCAGCGAGTAAATTCTTAATGGCCCCACACCTTGATCGTGCCATGTAGGTCGGTGATATCGCGCACTTCCAAACTGCCCAGGCGACTCTCGCCCACATACATATCACTGGCCACCCGTAGGCGAATGCGCTGTGCGGGCAGGCCACTGGCGATCAACTGTTCGTTGATGGTGGTGAGGTCGGGCAGGGTGAATTGCAGTTGCTGCTGGCCGTTGCTGCCGGTCACCACGTCGACCATCAAGGTGGGCTGGTTAACGCCGAAGATCGGCAGCACCAGGCCCAGTTGCGCCGGGCCGAGGGCAAAAAAACCACCGGCGCCGTTGGGGCAATCGCTTGGGCTCACGCAGCCGTTGTCGATTTTCACATTACGCAGCGAGACATTGCCGGTGGTGTCGCTAAAGCGGATTTGGTTAATCCGCGCCTGCAAGTCGAGGCGAATGCTGATGCCCGCCTGGCCAGCTACGTCGCTGAGGGCGGGGTTGTCCAAGGCTTGGAGCTCCGCCACGCAGGGCGTGGCGATTAGCGAGGCGAGCAGGGCGGCGGTAATTGTTTTTATAAGCATGGCGGCACTTCCTATGCGGGTGCCGGCAGTCTGGCGAGCGCGGGCTCAGGGCGCTACTGGTGAGGCGCGGTTCCCGCCAAAGGATCGGCCCGCAGTGCCCATGAAACAAGGCTTTTGCAGGTTATTGTTGGCCAAGCCAGACCTTCGATAGTGGCAGGCGAACGGGGTGTTACCGGCGGTGACCTGGGTTAGGCTGCCGACGCTGAATGAATGAGGTGATGGTGGAAAAGATTTTGATCAGTCGCTGCTTATTGGGCCATCGCGTGCGCTACGACGGCGGTGCCCATGGGCCGTTCGACCAGTTGGCCGTGTGGCAAGCCGAGGGGCGGGTGGTGGCGCTGTGCCCGGAAGTGGCCGGGGGCCTGCCGACGCCGCGCCCGCCCGCAGAAATTCCTGGCGGCCAGGGCGCGCAGGTGTTGGACGGCCAGGCGTTGGTGCTGACGCAAGCGGGTGAGGATGTCAGCGCGCCATTTATCAGTGGTGCGCAGCAAGCCCTGGCGCTGGTGCAGCAACACGGCATTCGCCTGGCGGTGCTGAAATCGCGCAGCCCCTCCTGCGGCAACCTGGAAACCTACGACGGCAGTTTCTCCGGCGAGAAAGTCCGTGGCCAAGGTGTGACTGCCGCGTTGCTCAGCCGTGCCGGCGTGCAGGTGTTCAATGAAGAGCAACTGGCCGCTGCGCTTGAAGCCTTACAGGCGCTGGAGCGCGGGCGATCTGCCTGAACCCTCCTACACTCTGGTGGTCACTAAATGAGCAGCCCGGCCCACCGCCGGTTCTCACTGGCCCAGGAGGGCTCAACCATGCACATCATGCTGTTCCCGCAGAACACGCTATTGCGCAAGGCCGCGCTGGTGGCCGCCATGGCGCTCGGTTTTAGCGCCGCTACCCACGCCGCCACTCCAACGCCCGAGCCGCCGCAGCCGATTGAAGTAACGCAGACGGCGCAGTTGTACTTTATTGAACCCGTCGATGGCGCCAGCGTAGATCGACCGTTCGCCATCAAGTTTGGCCTGCGCACGGTGACCATCACGCCCGGCATGTCGCCACCGGTAATGAGCGCGCCCGACAACCAGATTCATCTACTCATCGACGCGCCGCCGGTGTCGTCCAATATGCCGGTGCTCAGCAGCGACCAAGTGCGACTGCTGACCGCCGACCAGAAAGAGAAGTTTGTGCTGCCCAGCGGCCCGCACCGTTTGCAGCTGGTGCAGACCGACAAAAATGGCGTGCTAGCGCCGCTGCCGGTGGTGTCGCCGGTGATAAATATTGTCGTCAAGTAGACGTTGGGCTTGGCTGCGCTCACCGCATGCGGACCGACCTGACCGACGGGCTAGCATGTGCCGACATCAATGCCACCCCGTCGTCCCCGCGCAGGCGGGGACCCAGAATGGCGCGGTAAACGCGGTTTGCTTCGCGACTCTGGGTCCCCGCC
>NZ_JBBNAH010000771.1:0-16171 GCF_037994325.1 Pseudomonas sp. | reverse complement strand
GCACTGGGACGCGGCGGAAATGGACAAGATCGCCGAGTTCGTTACCCCGCAGATGCTCAGCTTCCTGAAAACCGAACGCGCCGATTTGGGCGACGGCTTCCAGTCCACCTACGTGGAAGAGCTGCATGCACAGTTGGACGGTATCGACGAGTTGGCCGACAAAACCGTCGCCACCCTGACCTTTAGCGGCATCGTCAAAACCTCGCGCTTTGACCAAGGCGAGGCGTTTAGCGAAAGCTGGCGCATGGAGCGCGCCAACGGCGAGAACGCACCGTGGCTGGTGGCCGGTATTCGTCAGAACAGCTAACCGCGCTGACTGCACTAGCAAAAACCCGGGCTTGCCCGGGTTTTTCGTTTTTACCCGTAAGGTGTGCTGTGCGCACCCAAACGAATGACACGAATTTGCTGGGTGCGTGCAGCGCACCCTACGAAGCGTATGCGTCATATAGTTTTTTTCTTATGCCCAGCTACTGTATAAATCCCACCCTTACAAAGCCCAGAGGAGCCAGCCATGGAAGAAGTTATCGACGAGCTGCGTGAACTCAACGAGAAGGTACCGGTACCGCTTGAGCTGCCGGACGAAGAGTTGTTGGTGGAGATTGAAGAGCAACTGCTGATCAGCATCCCCTTCGAATTCCGCGAGTTTCTGCTTAAGGTCAGCGACGTGGTGTACGGACGTCTGGAGCCGGTCACCGTCACCGATCCGCAATCCCATACCTACCTGCCAGAAGTGGCCTCGGTGGCCTGGTCGCTGGGCGTACCGCGCGAGCTGATTCCGCTGTGCGAAGACAACGGTAACTACTATTGCGTCGAACTCGACGGCACCGTGTTGCGATGGGATGGCGACGAAGAAGACCTCACCGACGAAAGCTGGGACTCGGTATGGAAATGGGCGCGTGAGGTGTGGCTGGAAAGCTAAACCGCGTCGCGGCGTACGGTGTGCTGTGCGCACCATGGCGATATCGGGTCAATCGCGAGGGTGCGCGCAGCCTACGGTATCTAGTGTGGATCGCGCTGTTCCAGGGTTTCCAACAACGCGATCTGCATCCGCGTATGCACGCGGATCAACCAGCGCCAGAGCAAGGCGCTGATGCCCGCCGCCAACAGGGCGATCAGCAGCAGCAACTCCAGCGTCGGCAAAATGCTCGCCGACAGCGCCATCAGCAGCAGCATTATCACCACCAGCGACAGCGCCGGAATCAGTTCGGCCACTACCTTGCGCACCCGCGCCGTGTGGCGCCCAGCCATCTCAGCTTTCACGCCCATTTCCGCCAGCAGCATCGACAGCGCTTTGAGCTTGCGGTACGCGGCGATCAGGAACGGCAGTGACAACAGCAAGGCCGCGCCCCAGATCAGGCCTTTTTGCAAGTTGGCTGCTTGCACCCAGTCACTCAGGTGCAGCGCCAGGCGGTCAGCGAAAAAGGCACTGACAAAGAAGATCGCCACCACCAGCGCCAGGTTGACGCCGACCTGCAGCAAGATCCGCCGGATCATCGCCGCCAGCACCGCGCTTTCGCCCTGCGGCTGAATGCTGCGCAGCCATTCGCCATACATGCCAAATACCCGCGCCACCGGCTGTGGCACCACGTGCGCAAGCGTGTTGGAAAGCGGGTCGGCGGCGCGAATCAGGTAGGGCGTCAGCAGCGTAGTTAACGCTGAAACGGCCACGGCCACGGGGTAGAGGAAGTCGCTGGTCACCTGCAAGGTGATGCCCAGTGCGGCGATGATAAAAGAGAACTCGCCGATCTGTGACAGGCCCATACCGACGCGCAGCGAGGTGCGGCCATCGTTGCCGGCGATAAAAGCACCAATGCTGCACGACAGCACTTTGCCGACCACCACAGCGAAGGTGATCACCACAATCGGCCAGGCATATTCCACCAACACCGCGGGGTCGATCATCAGGCCAATGGCAACAAAGAAGATGGCACTGAACATATCGCGCACCGGCTCCACCAGGCGTTCGATCTGCACCAGTTGGCGCGACTCGGCCATGATCGCGCCAATCAAAAAGGCGCCGAGCACCATGCTGTATTCCAACTTGACCACCAGCAGGCAGAAGCCAAAGCACAGGCCCAGCACGGTAACCAAGAGCATCTCGTTGCTTTCAAATTTGGCCACGTAAGCCAGCAGGCGCGGCACCAGCAAAATGCCCACCACCAGGGCGACAATCATAAACAGGCTGAGTTTGCCGACGGTGGCGAATACCTCGCCGGTCTCGACGCTGCCGCTCAAGGCAATGCCGGACAGCAGGGCGATAATGCCGATGCCGAGGATGTCTTCAACGATCAGTACGCCAAAAATCAGCTGGGCGAAGCGCTCGTTTTTCATCTTCAAGTCGCCCAGGGCTTTGACGATGATGGTGGTGGACGAGATGGCCAGAATGGCGCCAAGGAACAGCGAGTCCATGGTGCTCCAGCCAAAGTAGCTGCCGATCTCGAAGCCAATCCAGATCATCAGCACAATTTCCAGAAACGCCGCGATAAACGCCGTGGCGCCAACCTTGAACAGCTTGCGCAAGCTGAATTCCAGGCCCAGGCAGAACATTAAAAAGATCACCCCGAGCTCGGCCAGGGTTTTGATCGTTTGCTCGTCGTGAATCAAACCGAACGGCGGCGTGTGCGGGCCGATAATAAAACCGGCAACGATATAGCCCAGCACCACCGGCTGTTTAAAACGGTGAAAGAGGATGGTGACGATGCCCGCCACCAACATGATCACGGCCAGATCCTGAATAAAGCTGATGGCATGCATGGGCGTCGGACTCCTTGTTTTGCGACGCGTAGGGTGTGCTGTGCGCAGCATGCGATGCATCGGATAGCACTGTGGTGCGCACAGCACACCCTACGTGGAAAAATCCGACGATATCACTGTCGCCCAGAGGCTCTGGGCGGGAGCAATAGAATGAAACAGTTCAGCCGCGCGCCTGGTTCTGAATGCTTTCCAGATCCAGCAGATTAAGCAGGAAATTGCCGAAGTAGGTCAGGTCTTGCTCCATGGCCAGCCGCGCCGCTTTGCCGTCACCGACTTGCAGCGCTTTCAAGGTGTCGTCATGGAAGTCGTTAAGGCGCAGCGACAGGTCCGCTTCAGTAAATAGCCGGTTGAAAAACGGCCCCACCTGCAGCCACAGGCTTTCGATCTGACGCAGCAAAATCGGATTGCCGCAGGCGCTGTAGAGGGTCAGGTGAAACTGGCTGTTGTCATTTAAGTAGCCCTGCACATCGCGGCGTTCCAAGGCGCCCTCCATGCGCTCGACACAGCCTTCAAGAACACGCATATCAGCAGCCGTAAGCTGGCTGGCGGCGGTCTCTACGGCCAGCCCTTCGAGGGCCAGGCGCACTTGGAAAATATGCAGAAAACGTTCGCGGGTCATGGCCGGCACACGCAGGGAGCGCTGCGGCTCGCCTTCCAATGCGCCTTCGGCGACCAGGCGTTGCAGGGCAGCGCGCACGGGCATCGGGCTGGTGCCCAGGGCGCTGGCCAGGTCACGGATTTTCAGGCGCTCGCCAGGTTTGAATTGCCCGGAAAGCAGGCCGGCGCGCAGTTGTTGGTAGAGCAGGTCTTGGAGGTTCTCGGCCATGGGCGTGTTACTCGGCCGCTACCGGCGGTGCCGGCAGTTGATTAAGGGTGAGGCTGCAGTCGTGGGTCATGGTTAAGGTGCCTTGTTTTCGATCAGACAATTGCCACCGTCCACCACCAGCACTTCGCCGGTGATATAGCTGGCTTCAGGGGATGCCAAAAACGCCACGGCTGCGGCGACCTCGGCGGGCTGCCCGGCACGGCCGAGCGGGGTGTACGTGGCGGCGTGGTGTTCTTCTTCTGTGCTGGAGCCGGTGGCAATCCAGCCAGGCGCCACGCTATTAACGGTGATGCCTTGTTGGGCCACTTCCAGGGCCAGACCCATATTCATGCCGAGCATGCCGGCCTTGGCGGCACTGTAGGCCGCTTCACCACGGTTACTGCCACGGGTGCCGGTGGTGGAACTGATATTGACGATGCGGCCGTAGCCTTGCGCTTGCATATTCGGCAGCAGGGCGCGGGTAAGGAGAAAGGCGCTGGTCAGGTTGCGCGCCAGGGAGAGGTTCCAGGTGGCCAGGTCCATCAGTGCCACCTCAGCGAAGGGCTCAGCGCTGCCCAGTTGGGCCATGCCGGCGTTGTTGATCAGAATATCGACATGCCCCCATTGCTCCAGCGCCCATTCCGCGAGGGATTCCACCTGCGCTTCGTCGGTCAGGTCGGCCCATGCTGCGCGGGCCTCTATTCCCGCGGCGACAAGCTCATCCGCACGCTGCTGAACCCGCTCGCTACTGGCGGTCAATAACACTCGCACACCTTCGCGTCCCAAGCGCCGGGCGATGGCAAAACCAATGCCCTCGGCACTGCCGGCGCCGCTGATCAATGCCACTTGTCCTTGCCAGGTTCTCTCGCTCATGGCGATCTCTTTGTGATCACAAACTTTCCTGATACTAGCAAAAACGCCCCTTAATACCAGGCCTTGACATAACTGTGATCACAAAACAGGATGTGTGAGAATTTGAACAGGATGTCTGTTATGACCACCAGTGGCATCAGTGATCGCGCAATTGCCGAATTTTCCGCCCGCGAACGGGCGCACTTTCTCCAGCACAACCCCAATTCCGTAGCCTTGGCCGAACGTGCTCGCGGCTCGCTGTTTGGCGGTGTGCCGATGCATTGGATGAGCGATTGGTCGACGCCCTCGCCGCTGTTTGTCAGCCGCGCGCAGGGGGCACGTTTCTACGATGTCGATGGCCATGAGTACGTGGATTTCTGCCTTGGTGACACCGGCAGTATGTTCGGCCACTCCCCTGCCCCCATCGCCCGCGCCCTGGCCGAACAAGGCGCCAATGGCCTGACCACCATGCTGCCGGGCGAAGACGCCGTGGTCGTCGGCGAACTGCTGGCCCAGCGCTTCGGCCTGCCCTATTGGCAAGTGGCAACCACCGCTACCGACGCCAACCGCTTCGTCGTGCGTTGGGCTCGCGCCATCACCCAACGCAAAACCCTGCTGGTATTTGATGGCTGCTACCACGGCACCGTCGACGACGTCATGGTGCGCTACCAGGAGGGTCGCACCGTGCACCGCCCCGGCCTGCTGGGCCAAGCGTATGACCTCACCGAACACAGCCGCAGCGTGCCGTTCAATGACCTCGACGCACTGGAAGCGGCGCTAAAAACCAAGGATGTCGCCGCCGTGTTGTGCGAACCGGCGATGACCAATATCGGCATGGTGCTGCCCGCTCCCGGCTACCTGGCCAAACTGCGCGAACTGACCCGCCGCTACGGCACCCTGCTGATTATCGACGAAACCCACACCATCTCCACCGGTCCCGGCGGCTGCACCCAGGTGTGGACGCTGGAGCCAGACTTCATCACCCTCGGCAAACCCATCGCTGGCGGTGTGCCCTGCTCGGTGTACGGCTGCACGGCGGCCATGGCGCAAGCAATGTTCGAGGCCCGCACCCGCGCCAGCAGTCACGGCCAGGCCCATGGCCATAGTGGAATGGGCACCACGCTTTCAGCCAACGCGCTGGCCATGCACTGCATGCGCGTCAACCTCGAAGAGGTGATGACCGACGCCGCCTACGCCCATATGTTGCCGCTGGCCGAGCGACTGGCCTCGGGCTTTTCCGCCTTGATCGGTAAACATCAACTGGCCTGGTCCGTTACCCAATTGGGTGCGCGGTGCGAATTCCAATTCTGCTCGCGCTTGCCCAGCACCGGCGCCGAAGCCGAAGCGGCGTTCCATGACGAACTGCAAATGGCCCTGCACCTGTACCTGATCAACCGCGGCATCCTGATCACCCCGTTCCACAACATGACCTTGTGCTGCCCGGACACCACCGAGGCCGACGTCGACCGCCTGCTTAGCACCCTCGACCAAGCCCTTAGCGAACTGCTGGCTCTGCCCGGTTCTCGCGAAACAGACAGGTAACCCCCGCCATGGCCTTCGCCGATATTCAGGAAGCCCACGACTTTCTCGCCGCCAACCCGCAGGTGCGCAGCATTGAGTTGTTTATCATCGACAGCAACGGCGTGCCGCGCGGCAAGCTGTTGCACCGCGACGAGCTGCTGGCCATGTACGCCAACGGCCGGCCGCTGCCGAGCACCATCCTCGGCCTGACCATCAATGGCGACGATGTGGAAGACACCGGCCTGGTTTGGGAAGTGGGTGACGCTGATTGCTGGACCTACCCGCTGGCCGGCAGCCTGACCCTGCAACCCTGGCGCGAGCGGCCCACCGGCCAGGTGCAAGTGAGCATGCACCCGCAACAGGGCCTGCCCGCCACCGTCGCCGACCCCCGCCATGTGCTGATCAAGGTGATCGACAGCCTGAAAGCCGAGGGCTACCACCCGGTGATGGCCGTGGAATTGGAGTTCTACCTGCTCGACCGCGAACGCGGCGAGAACGGTCGACCGCTGCCGGCGCGTCAGGCTAACGGTGCGCGGCCGCACGCCACCCAGGTGTATGGCGTGTATGAGCTGGAACAACTGCAGCCGTTCCTTAACGACCTGTATGACGCCTGCGAAGCCCAGGGCCTGCCGGCACGTACGGCGATTTCCGAATACGCGCCGGGGCAGGTTGAAATCACCCTCGAACACCGCTTCGATGCCCTGCAAGCCATCGACGAAGGCGTGCGCTACAAACGCCTGGTCAAAGGCGTGGCCAACAAACATGGGCTGCAAGCCTGTTTTATGGCCAAGCCGTTTGGCGACCTGGCCGGCACCGGCATGCATATGCACGTCAGCCTCGCTGATGCCGACGGCAACAACCTGTATGCCAGTGAAGACCCGGCCGGCACGCCGCTGCTGCGTCACTCCATCGGCGGCATGATGGCGACCCTGCTGGATTCGCTGGCGCTGTTCTGCCCCAACGCCAACTCGTTCCGCCGTTTCCAGGCCAACAGCTATGCACCGCTGGCGCTGACCTGGGGCATTAACAACCGCACCGTGTCACTGCGCGTACCGGGCGGGCCGGCCAATAGCCGGCATATCGAACACCGCATTTGCGGCGCCGACGCCAACCCCTATCTGGCGGCGGCAGCGATTCTGGCCGGTATTCAGCACGGTATTCGCCAACAGCTCGACCCCGGCGCGCCGATCACTGGCAATGGCTACGCCCAGGCTACCGAGTTTCTGCCTACGGACTGGCTGACTGCACTAAAAGCACTGGAGCAATCGCAATGGGCGAAAGAGGCGTTGGGTGAGGTGTACGTGAAGGTGTATTTGGCGATCAAGTACACCGAGTACCGAGCGTTTATGGGTGAGGTAGGCGAGCAAGATTGGCGTTGGTATCTGACCACTGCCTGACGGGGTAGCTGTATGCGGTATGTGTTGTTGCTTATTGCGTTGCTGAGCGTGGGCCAAGCCCAGGCCGAAACGCTGCGCGTCGGTATTGAGAGCCACGACTACCTGCCCTACTTCCGGGCTCAGCCTGGGCAGCCGGTAGAAGGTTACGCGGTAGACCTATTGCAGCGCTTCGCCGCCGAGCAAAACCTGACGTTGGAACTGCTGCCACGGCCGCTCAATCGCCTGCACCACGACTTGCTAAATACCGAAAACCTCGACCTGATCTTCCCCGACAACCCGCAGTGGTCGCGCGATCTCAAAGGCGACCGCCGTCTGCATTACAGCCATGCCGCCATCAATGTGGTGGACGCCACGTTGGTGCTGCATGAACGCCTGGGCTTGGGGGCAAAGGCGGTAAAACGGCTTGGCACAGTCCGCGGGTTTACCCCGCAGGCATGGGCGGCGCCGCTGGCGGCCAACGACGTGCAGCTGCTGGAGGCCAACGACATCACCGGATTAATTCGCATGGCCCTGCGCGGGCGCATCGACGCGATATACGCCAACCCGGAAGTGGTGCGTCTGCAATTACACAAGCTTGGCCAACCAAACGAGCGCCTATTGGCCGACCCAAGTCTGCCGCTGCAACGCACCAGCTATCACCTGAGCACCGTCAACAAGCCGCACCTGCTGCAGCAGTTCAATCGTTTTCTGGAACAACATGCCGGCGAACTGGCGGCGTTGCGGCAACAATACGGGCTGGCATGCAGCGCCAGCGATCTCAGCGAAGAGCAGCCAGCCTGCCGCGCGCGGAGCATGGCCGGCACCCGCTAGACGGCCGCGCTTTTGCCTATTTTTTTGCCCACCCATGGCGCATACCGGCGTGACGCGCTATTGCTGTGCATCGTTCCAATAGCCAATGGCAACAAGCGCCCGTCGGTGCCAACCGCTAGGGTTGCTGCACCTCCTTTTCGCAAGCCACACGAGTCGACCATGGAACCCGGAAACTCCCAACTGACGATGACCGTCCTGATGACCCCCGACATGGCCAATTTCTCCGGCAATGTGCACGGCGGCACGCTACTCAAATACCTCGACGAAGTGGCCTTTGCCTGCGCCAGCCGCTATGCCGGCACCTATGTGGTAACGCTGTCGGTGGACCAGGTGATATTTCGTGAGCCGGTGCATGTTGGCGAACTGGTGACCTTTCTCGCCTCGGTGAACTACACCGGCCGTACGTCAATGGAAATTGGCGTAAAGGTGGTGACCGAGAATATTCGCGAGCGCTCGGTGCGTCATACCAACAGCTGCTTTTTCACCATGGTGGCAGTAGGCGACGACGGCAAACCTACCGTGGTGCAGCCTCTGGAACCGCAAACAGCCGATGAAAAGCGCCGCGTAAGACAAGCCCAGCAACGCCGTGACTTGCGCCAGGAGCTGGAGCGCCGCTACCAAGAAATTCGCGACGACGTGCCGTAGGCGGGGACCCAGAATCTCGATACGTGCGAGATGTAAGCACGACGCCAGACTCTGGATTCGCGCCTGCGCGGGAAGGACGGCAGATACATATCCTGTTTAATAATGCCCCGCACATCGCGCCCGATCTGGCACATTCGCTGCGTTAGACTGTGGCCCGCACTGCGCACGCCGACCTACGCTATCCTTGAGCTGCCTCCCCTCCAGCCCAAGCCTTCGCAGCGCATTGCTCCAGACTGGCCAAACTGCATGCACTGCGGCCAGCCCTTCGCGCAGTAAATGGGAGATTTCATGGTTCATCACACCCCTCTGATTGCGGCACTGGCCACCGGCTTTGTGCTGGCATTTATCCTCGGCACCTTGGCCAATCGCTTGCGCTTGTCGCCCCTGGTGGGCTACCTGATGGCTGGCGTGCTGGTCGGCCCGTTTACTCCAGGCTTTGTCGCTGACAAAGACCTTTCCAACGAACTGTCCGAGATCGGCGTGATCCTGCTGATGTTTGGCGTCGGTCTGCACTTCTCCCTGAAAGACCTGATGTCGGTGAAAAACATCGCCATCCCTGGCGCGCTGGTGCAAATCGGCGCCGCCACGCTAATGGGCATGGGCTTGGCCTGGATGCTTGATTGGTCGTGGGGCGCAGGCTTGATCTTTGGCCTGGCGCTGTCGGTGGCCAGTACCGTGGTGCTGCTGCGGGCCTTGGAATCACGGCAACTGATCGACAGCCGCCGGGGCAAAATTGCCGTGGGTTGGCTGATTGTTGAAGACTTGGTGATGGTCTTGGCCCTGGTGCTGATTCCGGCGCTGGCCGGCGTCTTGGGCGGCGATGATGCGGCGCCCAGCGAAGGCATCTGGCTGCAACTGGGCATTACCCTGGCCAAGGTCGCGGCGTTTGTCACGCTGATGATTGTGGTCGGCGGCAAAGTGATTCCGTGGCTGCTGGAGCGCAGCGCTGGCACCGGTTCGCGCGAGCTGTTTACCCTGGCCGTGCTGGCCATCGCCATGGGCGTGGCCTATGGCTCGGCGGTGCTGTTTGGTGTGTCGTTTGCCCTCGGCGCATTCTTCGCCGGCATGATCCTTAACGAGTCGGAATACAGCCATAAAGCGGCGGAAGATTCGCTGCCGCTGCGCGATGCCTTCGCCGTGCTGTTTTTCGTTTCGGTGGGCATGCTGTTTAACCCGATGGTGCTGATCAACGAGCCACTGCTGGTACTCGCCACGCTGGCGATTATCGTGCTCGGCAAGTCGCTGGCAGCGTTGCTGATTGTGCTGGCATTCGGCAAACCGCTAAGCACCGCCCTGACCATTTCCGCCAGCCTGGCGCAGATCGGTGAATTCTCGTTTATTTTGATTGGCCTGGGCGTTGGCCTGGATTTGGTGCCGGACAGCGCGCGTGACCTGGTGCTGGCCGGGGCGATTCTGTCCATCGTCATCAACCCGCTGCTGTTCACCCTGATCGACCGCATTCAACCCTGGCTCGACAAGCGCGAAAACACCGCGCCGGCTGGCTCGGTCGAGGAAGAAGCACCGGAAGAATTCCAACCGATCAGCGAAACCGGCCACGCCATTCTTATCGGCCATGGCCGGGTGGGCAGCCGCATCAGTGCACGGCTACGCGCTGACGGTGTTCCGCTGGTAATCATCGAAGACAACCGTACCCAAGCCCAGGAATTGCGCGAAGTTGGCCACAGCGTGGTGCATGGCAATGCGGCCAGCAGCAAAGTGCTGGAGCTGGCCAATGTGGCGGCGGCGCGCTGGTTGCTGATCGCCATTCCCAATGGCCTGGAAGCCGGGCAAATCGCCATTCACGCCCGCGCCGCCAACGCCGATCTGGACATCATCGCCCGCGCCCATTTCGACGATGAAGTTAACTATCTGCAGGAACATGGCGCTGATCTGGTGGTGATGGGTGAACAGGAAATCGCTCGGATCATGTTCGACCGCCTAGGCTTACAAACAACCGCGCCGACCTGAGCAGCGACTTACCCGCCTGACGGTCATAAGTCAGGCTGGAGTTGCCTGGCCAGACGCGAGTAAGCTTGGCCCTCTCGTTGGAGCGCACCCACCATGCTGACCCTGGGCAATCTGTTCGTGCTGATGTTGCTGGCTGCTGGCGCCGCCTGGTTATGGCATGCCCATGGGTTGCGTGAGCGCGCCCTGGAGCGGGTGAAGCAGCACTGCCAGCGCATGGAAGTGATCTTGCTCGACGACAACGTGGCCCTGCGCAAAATCGCCCTGTTGCCGGACGCCAAAGGGCGCCGTCGGCTGGCGCGGGTATACGGCTTTGAGTTCACCGTTACCAGCGAACAACGGCATGCCGGCACCGTCACCATGTTTGGCAAGCATGTCGGCAGCATCGAACTGGCACCCCATCCGTTTGTGGAAAAGCCCGGCCAGCCTATCGAGTCGCAGCGCGTGGTGGGTGACAGCACCGTGATCGACGGCGAGGCAACGCCAAGCGCTGCGCCCGACTCAGTGATCGACGTGGTGCCGCAACGGGTCAGCGCCCAAGTGGTGCAGCTCAGTGACTGGCGGCGCAAGCACGACAAGCTGCAGCACTGACCGTACGCCACCCTACTGCGGCAACAAAAATTCGCGCACGCGCTCAGCGCTGTCTTGCGGCGTTTGCTGCATAAAGCAGTGGCCACCCGCGACCACCTGGGCACGTACATGGCTGTTCAGCGCGGTCACCCGCGCCACCGCCTTGGCCACAAACGGATAGCTGTCTTGGCCGTGGAGAATCTGCGTGGGGGTGACAATTTTGCTCAGCGAACTCCATAGCCGGCGCGGGTAGGAACTGAAGATTTCCGCCTCGCGGCTAGGCCGGCATTTCAACTCGACGCCGTCTTCCACCTCTTTCAGCGCGTTGTCCACATAGGCCCACAACGCCGCGTCTTCCCAGCCCCTGAACGTGCCCCGGCCATACAACCCGGCGTAGGCCGCCGCGCGATCCGGCCAGTGCTTGCGCCGCGCCGCCGACTTACGCGCCATGGTATGCCGGCGGTGCAGCCCCAAGACTTCGGAAACCGCCATTACGCCAATCAAGGTGGGGGGGAATAACACCGGGTCGAGCAGCACCGCGCGCTGAAACAGCTCGGGGTGCTTGGCCACGATCAGGCTGCTCAGCACGCCACCAAAACTGTGGCCCAGCGCGTAGGTAGGCACCTCGCCGAACTGCCCACGGCCAGCCTCGAAAGCTTCTACCGCCAACTCGGCGCTGCGATTCCACCCATGGAAACGGCCACCATGATCGCTGTCGCCATGGCCCTGCACATCGCACAGCCACAGATCGAAATCCGCCGCCAAGTGTTTCAGCATCGGCTCATACGTGCGCCCGCAGAAACCATTGCCATGGAGGAAATGCAGCAACGGTTTGCCGCTCGGTTCACTGTGCCAACCGCGCAGGGTGAAGTGGGCCGAGCTGGCGTGGGACCAGGGGTGCAGGGTGAAAGTCATCGGTGCAGGCTTCTAGGAAAACAAGGGCGGGAGTTTACGATTTTCCCCGTAGGTTGGGTCAGTCCGCGTTGAGTGAGCCAACGGCGAAGCCCAAAAATGGGCCAGCCCAATGGGGAACCGATACGCACCGGCCTCCGGCCGGCCTGTTGGGCTTCGCTGCGCTCAACCCAACCTACAGGCCGTGAATGCTGCAGTTAAAACCTGCTCGTCCTGCGGCTGGGCAAAGATCAATTCCAGCCGCGAATCTTTGCGCCATTCACTGCTCTGCCAGTGGATCGGCTCAGCGTTTAGCGCATTGCCCGATAGCCAGCCGGCGTTGGAGTGCAGCACCAGCTTGGCGCGGCGCCAGGGCAGGCTGGCTAGCCAGGTTTGCATACGCATCAGCTCGAACTGCTGGCTCGGGTGCCAGCGCCAGCCGATGCTCCAGCCATCCGCCTGACCGCCGCTTTGGCAGATCGGCTGGCCTGGATCGAGCCAGACAGTGGCCCGGCTGGCGGCGTTATCGGCCAGGTTGAGCACGCCATCGGCAGCACCTGCCTGCGCTGTCAGCCCAGGCAATTCGGCTAGCGGCAGCGCGCCCTGGCTAGTCCAGAACAGTGGCCGCAGGGGCAGGCCGTTGGTGATCTTTTCCCGCGCCCCAGCATCAAGATTTTCCGCCTTGTTCAGCACCAGCAAACCGGCGTGCGCCAACGCCGCTTGCTGGCTATCGGGTAACGGTTGGCCTGCTGCCAGCGCCTGGGCGTCGAGCACCAGCACGCTCGGTTGCACGGCTAACACACCTTCCCACGGCGGCTCGCGCAGTTGCTGGAGCAGCTCGGCGGGGTGGCCAAGGCCCGAGGGTTCGATAAACAACCGCTGCGGTTTGGCCTTGCGCAGCAAGCGCGCCAGGCCAATTTGGAACGGTGCGCCATTGACGCAACACAAGCAGCCGCCGGCCACTTCGCTCATGGCGATGCCATCGTCGTCGGTGGTCAGCAGCGCGGCATCCAGCCCAATTTGGCCAAACTCGTTGATCAACACTGCCCAGCGTTCATCGGCCGGCCGTTGCGCCAGCAACTGGCGAATCAGGCTGGTTTTACCGGCGCCTAGGGAGCCTGCGATCAGGTGCGTGGGGATATTGCTGAGCATGCGGCGGTGTTCTCGTCATTCGATGGTTTGCAGATCGCTAAGGCCCCTCACGCCCAGGAGGCCCGCAAGCGAGAGAGGGGAGACTATACCTGCGCTAGCACAAGCACAGAGCCGGACATGCTAGAGTCGCCGGCAAAATTTCTGGCCGGGAGACCTCTGATGCGCTTACTGCTGTTGCCATTTTTGCTGTTGCTTTCGGGCCAGGTATTGGCCGAGGCCTGCGTGGTACACAGCCAGGCTGAACGCCTGGATGTAAAAGTCTGCCAACAGAACCGCAGCATTCCGCCGAACCTGTTCCACAGCGGCTTCTGCCAACCCACGCTCAAAGGCCAAAAAGTCACCGTCGACTACGTCGAGCAATGCCCGGCCGGCTCGTTTGGCGTCTGCCGTTCGGCCAAAGTGCCGGGCACGCCGTATCAGCAAGACATCCACTACTACGGCGTAGCTACTGATGCCGCCTACCTGAAGCCGGCGTGCGAAAAGCAGAACCGTGGTGTGTGGATGGATCGCTAGCCTAGGCGGCTTCGTGCCAGGGACCGAAAGGGTCGGCGTAATGCGCCCAGCCTTCCACACCGCTGGCCAGTTCGGCATCGCTTAACAGGCAGCTCTCCAGCTCAGCGCTAAGCTGGGCAAAGTCGATGTTCTGCCCGATAAACACCAGCTCCTGCCGGCAATCACCCACCTCCGCGCTCCAGTGACGCATCACGGTCGCTACGCCTTCGTCATCCTGCGGCCACTGCTCTTTGGGCACATGCCGCCACCAACGGCCGGCAAAGCCATAGCGCATCAAGCCGCCGGCTTGCGACCAACTGCCGGCATCCTGATGTTTGCTCGCCAACCAGAAAAAGCCTTTCGAGCGCAGCAGCCGGCCATTGCTCCATTCGCGGTTGATAAAGTCGTAAAAGCGCTGCGGATGAAACGGCCGCCGCGCGCGGTAGGCAAACGAGGCAATGCCATATTCCTCACTTTCCGGCACATGCTCGCCACGTAGTTCTTTAAGCCAGCCCGGCGCCTGGGCAGCGCGCTCAAAGTCAAAGCGCCCGGTGTCGAGGATTTTCCCCAACGCCACCTGCCCCATCACCATCGGCAAGATTTCCGCGTGGGTATTGAGGCTGGCCAGAATGCCCATCAGCTCGGCGCGGTCTTCGCGGGAGATCAGGTCGATCTTGCTGATCAGAATGACGTCGGCGAACTCCACCTGCTCAATCAGCAGGTCGGTAATCGAGCGCTCATCGTCCTCGCCCAGCACTTCGCCGCGGCTGGCGAGGCTTTCAGCTTGCTGATAATCGCGGAGAAAATTCAGGCCATCGACCACCGTGACCATGGTGTCCAGCCGCGCCACATCGCTCAGGCTCAGGCCGTCTTCACCGCGAAAGGTGAAGGTTTCCGCCACCGGCAAGGGCTCGGCAATACCGGTGGACTCAATCAGCAGATAATCAAAACGGCCATCGCGGGCCAGGCGGTTGACCTCTTCCAGCAAATCTTCACGCAGGGTGCAGCAAATGCAGCCGTTGCTCATCTCCACCAGTTTTTCTTCGGCGCGGTTCAGGCTGACATCGCGCTGCACTTCGCTGCCATCAATGTTGATTTCGCTCATGTCGTTAACGATCACCGCCACCCGCAGGTTTTCGCGGTTACGCAAGATGTGATTGAGCAAGGTGCTTTTACCGGCGCCAAGAAAGCCGGATAACACGGTGACGGGCAAACGGGGATCATGCATGGCAAAGGTCTCATCCGGAGGGGGCGATGTAATTGTTATACTATAACAATTAAACCTCAAATTCCGGCAAGCCTGATTTTGCAAACGCGCATAAAAAACCCCTGTGCCAACGCTGTAAGCCAGCGTGGCCAGGGGTTTCACGTGGAACTGGCGTTTTAATTGCGCCGCGCAATCAGCCTAAGGTTGACGCTTTGGCAAGCTAGAGCAGTCTGCCGCCAACCAACGGCCTTGCGATTCCATGCGCCCCTGCTGGTTCTGGCCACCCATTAAAAACGTGCCGTTGACCGTGGTAACAAACTCGCGCTCGCTTAAAAAGGTGGTCTGCCCCTGACCTTTGCCCTGTGGACAGCTGACGTTGAATTTCAGCATCTGCGGCGTGCGCTCGGTGATCTGCTGCGAGCAACCCGCTTGCATACCTTGTAGCGGCAGTTTGTCGGTCTGCGCCTGCTGCGGGGTGATGCACATACGTACGCCATTGCCGGCCATGGCCACGCCCTGTTTGGCCATCGCCTGCTCGGCCATTTTGCGTTGCTCGGGCGGTAGGCTACCCATCAACAGTTGCAGGTCGGGCAGTTGCTGGCCGTTGACCTGCAGGTTTTTCGAATTGATTTCCCACAAGCCCGGTTGCAGTTGCTGCGCTTGCAGCAGGGGCGACATACAGAGCGCAGCAGTAGCGGCGAAAACGAGGCGGATCTTCATACGGCAGGGTCCTTCTGGCAGGTAGGTAACGGCGCAAAGGTAATAGCGGCAGGGATGTAGACGCTAACCAGGGGTGACAGTTGCAGCCACACACGGCACATTGCATGTCAGCACATTGCCCAAGCGACCCCGGCATGGACCTGATCATTCCACCTCTGTTCGGTTATCTCATAGCGCTAACCCATATATTGGGCTTTTGCGCCGCCCTCCACGCCATTCTTACCGTACGCACCGCACAGGGCTCAATTGCCTGGGCATTGTCGCTGCTGTTTATCCCCTACCTGACGCTGATTCCCTACCTGGTATTCGGCCGCAGCACCTTTGACGCCTATGTACGTGCGCGGCGCCAGGCCGACCGGGAAATGCGCCGGGCCATGGGCGACCTTAACT
>NZ_JBBNAH010000770.1:0-8916 GCF_037994325.1 Pseudomonas sp. | reverse complement strand
GGCGGGGACCCAGGCGCGGAGATGCGCCTGCAAACGCCGTCCTCCTGCGCGATTCTGGGTCCCCGCCTGCGCGGGGACGACGGTGTGTGGCTTTAAACCTGCTTATGCGCCTGCCAAACCTTGGGCTTGAAGAACAACGTCTCGCCTTTGGCCAGCCCGGTCAGGCTGTCGTGGTCTTTTACTACTTCAGCCTCAATCAGCTCGCTCTGGCCTTCCACCTTCAAGGTAATACGCGTGGTCGCGCCCAGTGGGCGAATATCGCGAACTTCAGCGGCGTGGTGGTCTTCAATTTCCTGCCGCGACAGCGAGATTTCATGGGGGCGGAATAGCACGTGGTCATCGCCGCCCACATGCAGGCGGTTGGAGTCGCCGAGGAAGTGGTAGACGAAGTCGCTAGCCGGGTTTTCATACACCTCGCCCGGTGAGCCGATCTGTTCGATCACGCCCTTGTTCATCACCACAATGCGGTCGGCCACTTCCATGGCTTCTTCCTGGTCGTGGGTGACGAATACCGAGGTCAGGTTGATGTCTTCGTGCAGGCGCGCCAACCAGCGGCGCAGTTCTTTGCGCACCTTGGCATCAAGGGCGCCGAAGGGTTCGTCGAGCAGCAGCACTTTCGGCTCCACCGCCAGGGCACGGGCCAGGGCGATACGTTGGCGCTGGCCACCGGATAGTTGCTCCGGATAGCGATCAGCCAGCCAATCGAGCTGCACCATGTTCAGCAGTTCGTGCACTTTTTCCGCGATACGGCTTTCGCTTGGGCGCTCGCCTTTGGGCTTCATCCGCAGGCCAAAGGCGACGTTGTCGAACACGGTCATATGGCGGAACAAGGCGTAGTGCTGAAACACGAAACCGACGTTGCGATCGCGCACGTCATGGCCGGACACGTCTTCGCCATGGAACACGATGCTGCCGGCATCCGGGGTTTCCAGCCCGGCAATAATGCGCAGCAGGGTGGTTTTGCCGCAGCCTGACGGGCCGAGCAGGGCCACCAGCTCGCCGCTCTGGATATCCAGGTTGATGTCGTTAAGCGCCTTGAAGGCGTTGAAGTTCTTGCTGACGTTACGGACTTCGATACTCATGACTTATTCCTCGTCCGCTTTGGCTTTCAGGCGGGTGATACGGGACTCGCTCCACTGCTTGAGCAGAAGGATAAACAGCGCCAGGATCAGCAGCAGGCTGGCCACAGCAAAGGCAGCGACGTGGTTGTATTCGTTGTAGAGAATTTCAACGTGCAGCGGCAGGGTGTTGGTGACGCCACGGATATGCCCGGACACCACCGACACCGCGCCAAACTCACCCATGGCCCGTGCGGTACACAGCACCACGCCATAGATCAGGCCCCATTTGATATTGGGGATGGTCACGTGCCAGAACATCTGCCAGCCGTTGGCGCCCAGCAGGCGTGCGGCTTCTTCTTCCTGGGTGCCTTGCTCTTGCATCAGCGGAATCAGCTCACGGGCCACAAATGGCACGGTGACGAAGATGGTTGCCAAGACAATGCCCGGTAGGGCAAAGACGATCTGAATGTCGTGGTCTTGCAGCCACGGCCCGAACAGGCCCTGGGCACCAAACATCAGCACGTAGACCAAACCGGCGATCACTGGCGATACCGAGAACGGCAGGTCGATCAGCGTCACCAGAATGCTTTTGCCCTTGAACGAATATTTGCTCACGCACCACGCGGCGCTGACGCCAAATATCACGTTGAGTGGCACTGAAATCAGCACGGCAATAACCGTGAGTTTTAGCGCCGACAACGCATCAGGTTCAAAGATTGCGGTGAAGAAGGCGCCCAGGCCGTTCTTCAAACCCTGGGACACCACAATAAACAGCGGCAGGCCCAGGAACAGGATAAAAATCAGCCAGCACAGGCCAATCAACACGCGCCGGGCGTTGACGCTGCCGCGGCGGGCGGCGTTGGCAGAAGCGGCGGCGTTAAGCGATGGGGAAGACATGGCGCGCTCCTTATGGTTTTTCGATGCGGCGCTGCAACAAGTTGATCAGCAGCAGCAAGATGAAAGAAACCACCAGCATCAACACACCAATGGAGGTCGCACCGCGATAGTCGTATTGGTCGAGCTTGACCATGATCAGCAGCGGCAGAATTTCGGTTTTCATCGGCATATTGCCGGCGATAAAAATCACCGAGCCGTACTCGCCAACGCCCCGGGCAAAGGCCAGGGCAAACCCGGTCAGCCAGGCCGGCAATAACGCCGGCGCGAGAATGTAGCGAAACACCTGAAAGGGCTTGGCGCCCAGGCACGCGGCGGCTTCTTCGACTTCACGGGGAATGTCGGCCAGTACCGGTTGCACGGTGCGCACCACAAACGGCAGGGTCACAAAGGTCAGTGCCAGGGTGATGCCCAATGGGGTGTAGGCGATTTTAAAACCCAGGTCCGCGGCAAACTGGCCGACCAGCCCGGTGGGCGTATACAGCGCGGTCAGGGCAATACCGGCGACGGCGGTGGGTAGGGCGAAAGGCAGGTCGATCATCGCGTCGATGACCTTGCGCCCAGGGAAGTCATAACGCACCAACACCCAGGCCAGCAGCGTACCGATCACGCCATTGATCAGGGCGGCGTAGAGCGCGGTGCCAAAGCTCAGTTTGAGCGCAGCAATCACCCGCGGCGCGGTGATGATGGCCCAGAATTGGTCCCAGGTTAGTTGGGCGGCGTGGACGAACATGGCCGCCAGCGGAATCAACACGATCAAGCTGAGATACACCAAGGTGTACCCCAGCGTCAGCCCGAAGCCGGGTATGACGGGGGAGATCTTGCGTGACATATATATCCTTGGTTTGAACGCACGAAACCCGGAAGTGACTCCGGGCTAAGGGCTGTTCGTAGGGTGTGCTGTGCGCACCGTAGCGATCTCGCATAAATCGCTCGGTGCGCGCAGCGCCTACGTGTGTCTACGGCAGAGTGATTACTGGGCTTGGTAGATCTGGTCGAACACGCCGCCATCGTTAAAGAATTTCGGTTGCGCAGTTTTCCAGCCGCCGAAGTCCTTGTCGATAGTCACCAAGTCCAGTTTGGGGAATTGGCTGGCGTATTTGGCCGCGACCTTTTCGTCACGTGGGCGGTAGAAGTTCTTCGCCGCGATTTCCTGGCCAGCTGGGCTGTACAGGTGTTTGAGGTATTCGGTGGCGATTTCGGTGGTGCCTTTTTTCTCGGCGTTTTTGTCGACTACAGCCACTGGCGGCTCGGCCAGGATCGACAGCGAAGGCACGATAATGTCGAACTTGTCGGCGCCGCCGTCTTCTTTAAGGGCCAAGAAGGCTTCGTTTTCCCAGGCCAGCAATACGTCGCCTTGGCCGTTGTTAACAAAGGTGATGGTTGAGCCGCGAGCGCCGGTGTCCAGAATCGGCACGTGCTTGTACAGCTGCTCTACGTAGTCTTTGGCTTTGGCTTCGCTGCCACCGGCTTTCAGGCCATAAGCCCAGGCGGCGAGGAAGTTCCAGCGCGCACCGCCAGAGGTTTTCGGGTTCGGGGTGATTACCGAAACATCTTTCTTGATCAGGTCGCCCCAGTCTTTGATGCCTTTAGGGTTGCCCTTACGCACTAGGAAGACGATGGTCGAGGTGTAGGGGGTGCTGGCTTGTGGCAAGCGGGTTTGCCAGTTTTCCGGCAGCAGTTTGCCCAGTTTGGCCACTTCGTCGATGTCACCGGCCAAGGCCAGGGTCACTACGTCAGCACGCAGACCATCAATCACCGCACGGCCTTGTTTGCCCGAGCCGCCGTGGGACTGTTGGATAACCACTTTGTCGTCCTTGTGGGACGCTTGCCAGAATTTGATGAACTCCGCGTTGTACTCCTGGTACAGCTCGCGGGTTGGGTCGTAAGACACGTTCAGCAGCTCGTAATCCTTGGCGACGGCGGTACCGGCGAACAGGGCGCTGGTCAAAGCTGCCAAAGCGAAACGGCGAATGGACATGGCGTAACTCCTAAGATTTCAAATTTTGTTCAAGTGTTTTGGCTGAGTTTCTTATGGGCTTATCTACAACATGACGTGGGCCGCATTCGCGGCTGACAGCGCAGTGGCTGCGGAGCGGTCTTACGGTGTTGCTGGGTATTCATTTTTTACCCTCCGGTCGTCCAGTAGGGGGTGATCAATTCTTCAGGCTTGCTTGCCAGCGGCCGGTGGCTGCAGGCGGAATTTTTCCTTGCGCTCAATCTGTACGACCTGGCCGTTGTGCACGGTGATTTCCACCGAACCAAAACGCAGGCCCTGCAGGGCGGCGGAAATTTCGCGGAGGATGCCGGCTTCGTCCTGGCCCTCTACGCTACGAAGGGGTGCGCTCATGAATCTGCTCCTGGAAAAAATGCCCTGGGTTAATCGTCGTAAGTGGGCGTGGAGCGGATAGTAGAGGGTGCCTAATATTCTTAAAAAGACTATTTAAGAATTTTTATATAACCGTTTTAACTTTTTGCCGATTGTCGCCGGCTACCCATCTCTATAGCGCGACGCGCGCGGGCGCTGCGGCTGTGGGTAAAAGCCCGCAAGGCCCGCTATTAGCGGGTTGTGAAGGCATCGAGGAAAAACCCAGGGCGGCTTTTTGCCATGATCGAAAACACGTTAAAGGCATAAGTAAATAATTTCTTATTCCTTAACGAGTATATGAACCCTTCCTATACTGGCCTCCACACGTACGACCCAGGAGGCGTAACCCATGCGCAGCGAATCCATCCGCTATCTGATTGTGCCGGGCTGGCAAGGCTCGCCGGACGAGCATTGGCAAAGCCACTGGCAGCGCAGCCTGCCCAACAGCCTGCGCGTTGAGCAGGCCGATTGGCAGACGCCGAACCGCGCCGCCTGGGTTGCTGAACTAAACCGCGCCATCGCCACGCAACCTGGCCCGGTGATTCTTATTGCCCACAGCCTCGGTTGCATCACGGTCGCCCACTGGGCCGCCAGTGCGCCGGTGGAGTTGCTGCGCCGTGTTCGCGGTGCCTTGTTGGTGGCGCCTGCTGATGTGGAGCGGCCTGCCTGCCCCGAAGCGCTAAAAGGCTTTGCGCCGATCCCCCGTGAGCTATTGCCTTTTCCGGTGCAAGTGGTGGGTTCAGACAATGACCAGGCCGCCAGTGCCGCCCGCGCGATTGAGCTGGCCCGTGACTGGGGTGCTGAAACGGCGATTCTCAGCGGCGTGGGGCATATCAATGTGAAGTCCGGCCACCAGCGCTGGGAGCGTGGTTTTTCCTACCTCTACCGCCTGCAAAACCGCATCGAACAGCACGACCGTCGCAGCGCTTGATCGGCCGCTACGCGCCCGCCTCTGTTGCTTTTATTACCCAGGCCGCTGCCCGTGCAGCTGGCCTGGTTTTGGAGTTTTTGTTATGTCCCGCACCGAACACCCCAACCAGCCGCTGCTGACCTTTCCCGACGCCGATAAAAGCCCGCTGAGCATCCGCGCCAAGGCCTTGGTATTTATCGATGCCCGCTCGCGGCAACTGCGCGAAGAAGTTAACCAACTGGCGCCCAGCCATTTGCCGGTGTTGATTCAGGGTGAGATGGGCACCGGCAAGGAATTGTTGGCGCGGCATATTCACCGTGAAAGCGACCGTGCTGGTTTGTTTGTGGCCTTGAGTTGCAGCAGCCTCAGCCATAACCACGCCGAGGCCGAGCTGTTTGGTTATGCCGCGGGTGCGTATAGCGGCGCCGCTGCCAGTAGCCGTGCCGGCTGGTTTGGCTCAGCCAACGGCGGCACGCTGTACTTGGACGAAATCGGCGACCTGCCGCTGGCGCTGCAAGACAAGCTGCTGGCCGCCCTGGAGAACCGCGAAGTGACCCGCGTGGGTTCGGGCCACGCCAGCCCGGTGGATGTGCGTTTGGTCGCGGCCACCAGCATCGACCTGGGCCAAGCCGTGGAGGCGGGCAAGTTTCACCAGCGCCTGTACCTGTACCTGAACGAAGGGCGCTTGGCCCTGCCGCCGCTGCGCGAGCGGATCGGCGATATCTTGCCCATGGCTGAGTACTTTCTCGGCATCTACACCCAGCGCCTTGGCCTGCCGATGCCGCTGATTGGCGCCGCCGCCCAGCAAGTGTTGGAGTGGCATAACTGGCCGGGCAATACCCGTGAGCTGGAGAACGTTATCCACTTTGCCTTGCTGGTCAGCAGCGGCGAGGAGATCCTGCCCGAGCACCTGGAACTGGCCGGCGTGCGTGCGCCGTTGCAGGCCATCGAGCAGCAGTTGCGTGAGTGGTTAAGCCGCGCAGGCGTCGAAGGTGCGGGGCAGTTGCAGCAGTTACTGCAACGGGTAGTGGGTTAGATTTTGCGCCAGACGCTGGCCAGCCAGGGTTGTTCGTCCCGTGGCAGGCCAGTGGGGCGGTAGTAGTGTTCCAACTCGCTAAAGCCTGCCTCGCCGAGGTACTGCTGCCAGGCCGCCAGGTCGTGGTAACTGCCATAACGCGGGCCGTTCCAACCTTCCTGATTGTCGCCGCGTGGGTTGGAGCTAAACAGCACGCCGCCGGGTTTCAGCGTCGCGTGGAGCTGGCGTAACACCCGTGGCAGCTCTTGCGCCGGAATATGGAACAGCACGGCGTTGGCGAAGATGCCGTCGAAGCGTTCGGCGGGTAAATCCAGGTTTAGAAAATCCTGCTGCCACACTTCGCAGCCGCTATCGGCGCGGGCCATTTCAGCAAAGTTTGCCGAGCCATCCAGGCCCACCGCGATATGCCCCACGTCGCGGAACACCTTTAAGTCGCGGCCAGGCCCGCAGCCAAAATCGAGAATCTGCAACGGTGCTGGCGCCTCGATATGGCGCAGCAACGCGGCGATGTTTTGGCTGACGTCATGGTCACGCGTGCCTTCACGAAAGCTGTCGGCGCTTGCGTTGTAGTGCTGCAAGGTGAGGGCAGAAATGTTGGCGAGGTCGGCGGGGGACAGATGCATAGGATGAGCTCGGAGAATGAGGTGCGCATGATGCCCGTAGGGTGTGCTGTGCGCACCAAAGCGTTCTATGCGACGTCGCGTTGCTGCGCACGGCACACCCTACGAAGCCGCCGCGGCGGTTTTCGGTTTCACCCCGAATTTGCTGCGGTATTCGCTGGGCGACAGGTTGGTGATTTTTTTGAACGCCGAACGAAACGCACCGGGGTCTTGATAGCCTACGGTCCAGGCAATGTGGTCGACCGTGCCGTTGGTGAATTCAAGCATTTCCCGCGCTTTGCCGACGCGCACGTGTTGGCAGTATTCGGTGGGCTTTAATCCGGTGGCGGCGCGAAAGCGGCGCAGAAATGTGCGTTCTTCCAACCCGGCGCAATGGGCCATGGCGGCCAGGCTGACATCCACCGCGCCATTGCCTTGCAACCAATGCTGCACTTTCAATACAGCGGTATCACCATGGGCCAGGATGGGCGCGAAATTGCTGCCACATTCCTGGGCACTGTCGCTGTGTTCGACCATTAAAAACCGCGCGGTGCGGGTGGCGATGCTGGGGCCCAGCAGGCGGTCAACCAGGCGCAGGCCAATCTCTGCCCAGGCCATCATGCCGGCGGTGGTAATGATGTCGCCGTCGTCGATGATGGGCTTATCAGCGTCCACCTTTAGCTTGGGGAATTGCTCGCTGAGTTCTTCGGCGTGGGTCCAGTGCGTGGTCACCGTGCGGCCATCCAGCAACCCCGTACCCGCCAGCAAAAACGCGCCCAGACAAATTGAGCCGAGCGTGGCGCCTTGGCCATGGCAGTGGCGAATCCACTTGGCCAAGGCCTGGGCTTCCTCGGCGGTGGGCATGTCGTAAAGGGACGGGGGAATCACAACGGCGCCAAGGCGGCTGCTGGTGCCTGGCAAGCTGTCGAACGTGCGCTGCGGTGCCGCATCGGGGCTGCTGGCGCTCCAGTGGCTGATACGCAGCAGCGGCAGTTGCGCGGACTGTTGTTCGCTGGCGATGCGATTAGCCACCGCGAACAGGTCGGTCAGCCCGTGCACGGCGGCGGTTTGTGCGCCGCGGTAAACCAGCAGGCCAATCTCGATCACCGCTTTGTTTTCATCCGTTGTCATTTTTCCCACCGCTATTGTCGTTCCGGCTCATCCTCGGCCGGCTCGCGCCGCTGAATACTTCATCCCACGCAAGAGACCTTGCCCACGCAACTTACCTAACGAGGAATACAGCATGTCCAAATCAGCGCTCATCGTAGTGGATATCCAGAACGACTACTTCCCCGGCGGCAAGTGGACCCTGGTGGGCGCCGATGCGGCTGCCGCCAAAGCCGCGCAAGTGCTAGCGGCGTTCCGCGCTGCCGGCGATTTGGTGGTGCATATCCGCCACGAAGCCACCGATAAGGACGCGCCATTTTTTGTGGCCGGCTCCGAAGGCGCACAGATCCACCCAAGCGTGATCAATCGCGATGGCGAGCCGGTAATTGTTAAGCACCATATCAACTCCTTCCGTGACACCGCGTTGCAAGAAGTGCTCAAGCAGCATGGCATCGACACCTTGGTGATCGTCGGCAGCATGAGCCATATGTGCACCCACGGTATTACCCGCGCCGCCGTCGACTTCGGGTATGCCACCACGGTGATTCACGATGCCTGCGCCACCTTGGATCTTGAGTTCAACGGTGTTCAGGTGCCGGCTGCCCAGGTGCATGCTGCATTTATGGCGGCGCTGGCGTTTGGTTACGCGCCGGTGGTTTCTGCTGAAGAATTTCTGGCCGCGCGGTAGTCGCCGATATGTGAACGAAAGGTGATTTGTTAGTCACGACATGGCGCCATGGTTGCGTAGGAGTTTTCCGAGTGACCAGCGCCGTGGTCATGTTTTGCGAAATGTGTCGAATATTCTTAAAAAGCATTAAAAACAAACTAATAAGTCTTTTTAGGTTTATGGAATTTTTATTACTGTGGCGCGGTCGCGAACGGCACCCCGTAAACGACCCGCACCAAGGCAGCAATTTGTCGACCCGCGTCCCCCGCTCGTG
>NZ_JBBNAH010000769.1:0-15783 GCF_037994325.1 Pseudomonas sp. | reverse complement strand
GGGCTTTATCGCCAAGGGCATCAACCGCATCTTGCTGGCCACCGACGGCGACTTTAACGTCGGCATCAGCGATTTCGACAGCCTGAAAAAACTCGCCGCCGACAAGCGCAAAACCGGTGTCTCGCTGACCACCTTGGGCTTTGGCACCGACAACTACAACGAGCAGTTGATGGAGCAATTGGCCGACGCTGGCAACGGCAACTACGCCTATATCGACAACCTGCGTGAAGCGCGCAAGGTGCTGGTCGAGCAGCTCAGCTCAACCCTGGTAACCGTGGCCAAAGACGTGAAAATTCAGGTCGAATTCAACCCCGCGCAGGTCAGCGAATACCGTCTACTGGGCTACGAAAACCGTGCTCTGAAGCGTGAAGATTTCAGCAACGATAAGGTCGATGCTGGCGAAATCGGCGCGGGGCATACCGTTACCGCGCTGTATGAAATCGTCCCGGCCGGCAACAAAGGTTGGCTGGAGCCGTTGCGCTACGGGCAGGCCGAAAGCAAACGCGCCGCTTCCAGTGAAATGGCCCTGCTGCGTATCCGCTACAAAGCGCCAGACCAAGAGCAAAGCCGCCTGCTGGAAGTGCCGATAGCCGCCGACGCCAAGGCGCCGGCCATTGCCGATGCCAGTGCTGACTTGCGCTTTGCCGCGGCGGTTGCCGCTTTTGCCCAGCAGCTTAAAGGCGGGCAATACACCCAGGGCTTTGACCTGGCCGCCAGTGCCAAGCTGGCCCGCAGCGCCAAGGGCGACGACCACTTCGGCCTGCGTGCCGAGTTTGTACAACTGGTAGAACTGGCGCAGAGCCTGCAAACTGCCGCCATTCCTTCTTCCACCACCATGGCCAAGGTCGACTAGCGTGGCAGCCGCACCCTTACCCTCAGACCTGCCTGTTAGCGACGCCGAGCTGCTGCGTCGCTATCGCCAGGGTGATAGCCAGGCGTTTGCCGTGCTCTACGCACGCCATCGCCTGGGCCTGTTCCGTTTTCTCTGTGGCTTGTGCGGCGATTCTGCATTGGCTGAGGAAGTGTTCCAGGAAACCTGGATGAGCGTGATCCGCAGCGAATCGCAGCAGCGCGAGGCGGTGCAGTTCAGCACCTGGCTGTACCAGATTGCGCGAAACCGCCTGATCGACCATTGGCGTAAGCACGGCAAGCGCCAATACCTGCAAGACGAGTACGACGAACAGCTGCATGGCGAGGCCGACAGCCAACCCAACCCGGAGCAACAGCTCAGCCTGACCCGTGATCAACAGCGCCTGCAGGCGGCGCTGGATGATCTGCCGGCTGAGCAGCGAGAAGTGTTTCTCCTGCGTGCCCATGGCGATCTGGACCTGGGCGAAATCGCGGCGCTAACGCAAACCCCGGCGGAAACGGTGAAAAGCCGCCTGCGTTACGCCATGAGCAAGTTACGACGGTTGCTGACGGACCCGGCCACCGCCGACGAGGTATCCCTATGACGCACGACCCCCGCGAAAGCGCCGAGCTGGACCAGGCGATGCTTGAGCACTACCGCCGGCACAGCCCACAGGAACCGTCTGCCGAGCTGGATGCGCGCATTCTGGCGGCGGCTCACGCCCATGCTGCTGCGGCCTTGGCACCTACAGCGCGTGCAGTTCAACAGCCGCCGGTACTTAGTCGTCTGCATGGCTGGTTGTTTGGTGGTAGCCAGCGCGCCCGTTGGTCGATGGCCTTTGCCAGCATCGCCACCTTGGGTATTGGCGTTGGTCTGGCAATGCGCACCTTGGAACGCGCTCCCGAGCAGCAGTTTGACGCGGCGCCGCTGTCGTTTTCGCTGCCCGCACCTGCGCCTGTTATGGCGCCGGCGCCTGAGGCGCAGTCGAGCGATCCTGATGCGTACTACGCCGCCGAGCCGCAGATGGAAAAGAAATCGGTCGCCAAAGAGGTAGCGCGCGCGCGCCCGGAAATGCGCAAACCGGCGATTATCAGTGGTGAGCTCAATGAGCAACTCAACAACACTGAAGCGGCGCCTCCAGCGGCGGCTGCACCGTTTGCCGACGCCGTCGCACCTGCATCACCCTCGGCCTTGGCGAGCAAAGCGCAAATCGACGCCAAGCACGACCAAGCCCAACTGCAGCGAAGCCTGAGGCAGATCATTCAGCTTCAGGACAACGGCCACGCCGAGCTCGCCGAGCAGCAACTTCATACCTTGCAACAACTGCATCCGCAGCTTGATTTACGCATTGAGTTGCAACGTTTACGGGCTTTGCACGGTCAGCAGTAAAGGGCCGGCGCGTAGCCGTTGCCTGGAATGCACGCTTGCCAGGGACGGCTGAGCGCGCGAGCATGTTGGCCTCTGCCGAGTTCGACGATTTCCCATGATTGCGAAAAAAACGTCTGGGTTGCTGATCGCCATATTGTTGTTAGGCGCCTGCGACAAAGACCCGACCCCACCGAAAACGCCGCCTGCGCCAGCGGCGCCGGCTGTGGCTGAAACCCCGGCACCTGCTGCACAACCGGCGGCCAAACCGGCAGCCAAGGCCGCGCCGACGCCCACGGTTAAACCCCTGGAACCGTTGATCAAAACCACCCTGGAGCCGCTACCCACTAAAGCTCCGGTGGTAAAAGAAGCCGAAAAGCCCAAAGAGGCGCCCGTAGTGCAGGCGCGCCCGCCGCAGCCACCGGACAAAATCCAGCGCCTGCAAGTGAACAAACCGCAGACCGCACAACAGCAAAAAGCCAGCGCAGCGGTGAAACAGGCTCAGGTGCCCAAAGCCAAGCTGGATCTGCATTTGCCTAAAGACATGGTGAACAAGCTGGAGCCGGAAGTGGCTGTCACGCCCGGTGCCAGTCCGGCGCCGAGCGCAACCGCCGACCCGGCGTTGTTACCGCAAATGTTCGCGGAAAAGCCCGGCGAGCAGAGTCCCTTTGAAGTGGGCGGGCGGGTGATCACCAACGACCGCAGCCGCAACCAGGACCGCGATTCCAACTACATGGATACGGTGGAAGGGGCGGAGTTGCAGTTTAAGTTTCGCCATTGAATAAGCCCCTCTCCCCTGTCCGGGCGACCGCAAGCGGGAGAGGGGAGCCTAATCGCTGTTCGTCGGCATAAGTTGGCGGCACACAGCAAAATCCATCTCCCTTGCCCCCTTAGAACCGATGCAGCCCCTGCTGAATGGCTTCGTATACCTGCCCATCCAATACCTCAAACCGACTACTGCCCGGCAAGCGCACAAACAGCGGGTCGGTCACCAGCAGCGGGTTATACGCGGCGGTTTTCAGGTCGTTCTTTTTGTACTTAAACGTGCCGGTTGTCTCGACTTCCCGCAGCAGCCGCACAAACAACGGCGCGGCATAGACCGGTAATTCACGGTCCAGGTGCACGGCCAGTTCAGCGCCATCCAGTTGCAGCCCCGGCGCCAACCGCAGCGCCGCCATGCCGCAACGCCCGTTGGTGCCGGGAATCTCCACGCCATACACCACGGCATCTTCGATGCCGGCAAAGGCGCCCAAGGCGTTTTCCACTTCGGTGGTGGAGACGTTTTCACCTTTCCAGCGAAAGGTATCGCCCAGGCGATCAACAAACTGCGTGTGTTTAAAGCCGATATCGCGCATCAAGTCGCCGGTGTTAAACCAGGCATCACCCTTTTTAAACACGTTACGCAGAATCACCGCTTCGCTTTTTGCCGGGTCGGTGTAGCCGTCGAACGGCCATTTGGCGCTGATCTCGGTGATCAGCAAACCGGGCTCGCCTTTGTCGGCTTTTTGCAGAAAGTTTTTCTTGGTTCGCAGCGGCCTGTCGTTCTCCAGGTCGTAACGGACGATGGCGTAGGTGGCTGGCGAATAGCCCACGGTGTTGTCGAAATTAAACACATTGGTAAAGCCGATATTGCCCTCGCTGGAAGCGTAGAACTCGGTGATCCGCTCAATGCCAAAGCGCTGTTTGAACTCGCCCCAGATTGATGGCCGCAGGCCGTTGCCGATCATGCAGGTGAGGCTGTTTTGCTGTTCCTCGGCGCACGGCGGCTGGTTAAGCAGGTATCGGCACAGTTCGCCGATATAGCCAAAGCAGGTGGCGTTGTAGTGCTTAACGTCTTTCCAAAACGCGCTGGCGGAGAAGCGTCGGCGCAGGGCTATTGCCGCGCCACCGGCCAGTGCCGCGCTCCAGCACACGGTCACGGCATTGTTGTGGTAGCAGGGCAGGGTCAGGTACAGCACGTCCTGATCAGTCAGGCCCAGGCCGGAGTGACCGAAGCCGCCATAGGCCTTGATCCATTTGCCGTGGCTCATGATCGAGGCTTTTGGCAGGCCGGTGGTGCCCGAGGTGTAGATCAGAAAACACGGGTCTTTCAGGCGCACAGTGGCGCTATCGGCGACGTTGGTATTGGGCTCGTTCCAGCCCAGCTCCATCAGGTTTTCCCAGCCCTTGGGCGCGATGCCCGGTGCATTCAAGCTGTCGCCATCGCTCAGCCAGTAGCAATGGCGGTCACTGCCGTGCACCTGTTCGCGCACCGTTTCGAACGGTTCGCGCAGTTCTTCGCCAATCACGAAATGACTGGGCTTTACCAGGTTCAGGCTATGCACCAACACCTGCCCGCGCTGGGTGGTATTGACAAGCGCGCCCACTGCGCCAAGCTTGGCCAACGCCGCCAGCAACAGCAGCACCTCCATGCGGTTTTCCAGCATCACCGCCACCACGCTGCCATGGGCCACGCCTTGTTTCTTTAACGCGCGGGCCAGGCGATTGGCCCAGGCGTTGAACTGGGCGTAGGTGAGCTGGCGGGTTTCCTCCAGCACCGCTGGGCGATCGGCATACAGGTCGGCGGCGCGCTCCAGCGCCCAAGCCAGCGACAGGTTTTTTTCGCGGTTACGAATGCCGGCGTAATACAGCCCGCGCAACATACGCGGCACGCGGCTGAATACGCCGGGCAGGTGGGCGATAAAGCGGGCAGGGGTGATCAGGTCGGCTTGGCTCATATGCGCGTCGTTATGCTTTTTGTCAGAGACGAGCCGGCACTGTAGAACGCCTGCGCCAGCGGCACTATGGCCCTGGCGCAGAGGCAAACGGGCAGATGGGCAAACCCGGTTTAGTCGACAAACAAGTCCTGAATCAGCGGGCCGCCGGCCGGGTCGAAGCGGTAGTGCTCGAACTCGCTTTGGCCCTGTTCGCGCAAGATATCTTCGTCAATCAACAAGCGCCCGGTAATCGCTCGGCCGCTGCTGCTAAGAATGGCGTAGGCGGCATCGGCCATGATCGCCGGCACCCGCGCACGCTTAAAGGCCTCGCGGCTGCCCAGCTCGAATTCAATGGCGGCGGTGGCGATCATGGTTTTCGGCCACAGCGAGTTACTGCTGATGCCGTACTTGGCAAATTCCTCGCTCATGCCCAGGGTCAGCATGCTCATGCCGTACTTGGTCACGGTGTAGGGGCCGTGTTGGGCGAACCATTTGCTGTCCATATTTAAAGGCGGCGACAGGTTGAGAATATGGCCCTTGCTCTCTTTCAAGTACGGCAGCGCGGCCTGGCTGCAGACCATTACCGCGCGGGTGTTGATCTGGAACAGCAGGTCAAAACGCTTGGGTGGCAGGTGCTCAACGCCCACCAGCTTGATGGCGCCGGCGTTGTTGACCAAGGCATCGATACCGCCGAAATGCTCGGCCGCTTTGGCCATGGCGGCTTTTACCGCCTCTTCGTCGCGCACATCCAATTGCAAGGCCAGGGCTTTGCCACCGGCTTGCTCCACTTCGGCGGCCACCGAGTGAATGGTGCCTTCAAGCTTGGCGTGGGCATCGGCACTTTTTGCGGCGATCACGATATTGGCGCCGTCGGCCGCCGCCTTTAACGCGATTTCACGGCCGATGCCACGGCTGGCGCCGGAGATAAAGAGGGTTTTGCCGGATAGGGACATAACGGGTTTCTCCTGGTTTTTGTTGTTAGATAGCGCGTGCATAGCAAACACCCGTCTTTGCGGGGGACGGAGATCTTTAACGTTACGTCCGTCGTCCCCGCGTAGGTGGGGACCCAGGCTGGTGCAGGTATCTCTGCTCGCCAGGCAATTCTGGGTCCCCGCCTGCGCGGGGACGACGGTGGTGGGGGTTAGATTGGGGTTTCAGCCTCTATCTCCACCAGCACCTGCCGACTCTTCACCTGGTCGCCCTGGCTGGCTTGCACCCGCCGCACAATCCCATCGCAGCCGGCCTTTAACGGATGCTCCATTTTCATTGCCTCTAGCACCACCAGCAGTTGCCCTTTGCTCACCCGATCGCCTTCGCTCACCAGCACATCAACAATGGCGCCATCCATCGGCGCTTTGATATGGCCGGAGGCGGCGGCGCCAGCGGCGCTGACCGGTTCGTGGGTGATGTCGAGCAGTTCCAGGTTGCCGTTGTGGCCGTACAACCATAGGTGTTGCTGGCTGTGGTGGTAGGCCAGGCGTTGGCGGATGCCGTCGATGCTGAGGGTGGCCCAGCGGCCGTCGTGGTTAAGCAAGTGCAGGTCGAGTTGCTGTTCGCCAATGCCGGCCAGTAAACGCGGTTGTGGGCCGGCTGTTTGTACGGCCAGTTCTACAGGGTATTTGTGCTCGCCGTGCTTGAGCACAAAGCGCCACGGTGCTGTGCTGGCGTTACGCCAACCGGCCAATTCAGGTTGATGCGCGCGGGCCTCGGCAACTGCTTGATAGAGCAGGGCGGCAGCGCTGGCCAGTTCCACGGCGGTGGGTGCTTGTGGGGTCAGGCTGGGGTCGGCGTGGAAGTGTTCGCCGATAAACGCCGTGGTGGCATGGCCGGCAGCAAATTCGTCGTGGGCCAGCAGGTTGGCGAGGAAGCGTTGGTTGCCGTTGACGCCCAGCAGCACGCAGTCTTCCACCGCACGCACCAGCTTGCGCCGCGCTTCGTCACGGGTGGCGCCATAGGCGATGATTTTCGCCAGCATGGGGTCGTAGAACGGGGTGATGCGTTGGCCTTCGACCAGGCCATGGTCGATGCGAATACCGTCCAGCAGCGCCGGCTCCCAGCGCAGTACGGCGCCGGTTTGTGGCAGGAAGTTGTTAGCGGCGTCCTCGGCATACAAACGCACTTCCATGGCGTGGCCGCTGAGGCGAATGTCGTCTTGCTTGAGGGGCAACGGCTGGCCAGCGGCGACGTGTAACTGCCAGGCAACCAAGTCCTGGCCGGTGATCAGCTCGGTGACCGGGTGTTCCACTTGCAAGCGGGTGTTCATTTCCAGAAAGAAGAATTCGCCGCTCTGGTCGAGCAAAAACTCCACGGTGCCGGCGCCGACGTAGTTTACCGACGCCGCTGCTTTTACCGCCGCCTCACCCATGGCTTGGCGTAGTTGCGGGGTCATCACCGGGCAGGGTGCTTCTTCGACGACTTTTTGATGGCGGCGCTGCACCGAGCAGTCGCGCTCACCGAGGTAAACGATGTTGCCGTGCTCGTCGCCAAACACCTGAATTTCCACATGCCGCGGTTGCAGCACGGCGCGCTCCAGAATCAGCTCGCCGGAGCCAAAGGCGTTTTGCGCCTCCGAGCGCGCGGTGCGGATTTGCGCGAGCAGTTCATTGGCCTCGGTCACCAAACGCATGCCACGACCACCGCCGCCCGCACTGGCTTTGATCATTAGCGGGTAACCAATGCGCTCGGCTTCGCGGCTGAGCACGGCATCGTCTTGCTCGGCACCTTCGTAGCCGGGAATGCACGGCACGCCGGCGTCGAGCATGGCGATCTTTGACAGGCGTTTGCTGCCCATCAGGTGGATGGCTTCAACGGTGGGGCCGATAAACACAATGCCGGCCGCTTGGCAGGCCTGGGCAAAGGCGGCGTTTTCCGAGAGAAAACCGTAACCGGGGTGCACGGCGTCGGCGCCGGTTTTCTGTGCGGCGGCGATGATGGCGTCGATGCTCAGGTACGACTGGTTGACCTGGGCTGGGCCGATATTTACCGCTTGGTCCGCAAGCTGGACGTGGCGGGCATCGGCATCGGCCTCGCTGTACACGGCCACGGTGCGATAGCCCAGCGCTTGTGCGGTGCGCATCACTCGGCAAGCGATTTCGCCACGGTTGGCGATAAGGATTTTACTGAAGGCTGGCATGGGTTAGCGCGCTCCTATTTTTATTGTGTTTGCAGGATTCCCTCTCACTGGCCGCCGCCCCCAACCCCTCTCCCGCACGCGGGCGAGGGGAGCTATTGCGCGTGCGGCCGGGGCAGCCATCACACCGCCCACCTAGGCTTACGCTTCTGCATAAAGGCCATCGTCCCTTCCACGCCTTCCTCACCCACCACGGCTGCGGCAAACAACCCGGCCGCCTGGTCAAGCAAGGTATTCAGCAGTTCGTTTTCGCTGGCCAACAGCAGCGCTTTGGTTGCTGCGTTGGCACCTGGCGCGCACTGGCGAACCTGGTCCAACACCTGCTGCAAGCGCTGCTCAACACCGGCTTCATCGGCTTCGCTGAAATGCACCAAGCCCAAGCGCAGTGCTTCTTCACCGTCAAAACGCGCCGCTGTCAGGGCTAAGCGTCGGGTTTGGGTCAGGCCGATACGCTTAACCACAAAGGGCGCGATTTGTGCGGGAATAACCCCCAGGCTGGTCTCCGGCAAGCCGAACTTGGCGTTGCCGTGGGCGATGGCGATATCCGATACGCACGCCAGCCCAAACCCACCGCCGAGCACCGCGCCTTCAAGCACGGCAATCAGCACGTGCGGTGCGTTCTGCGCATCTTCCAGCAAGGCACCAAAGGCGCGGTTGAGCTGGCGGTAGGCGTCTTCACCGTCGGTTTGCGTACGGGCGCGGGCGCCGGCCATGTCTTTGATGTCGCCGCCGGCACAGAAATGTCCACCGGCGCCACGCAATACCAGGGCGCGAATGCTGGCGTCAGCGGCGCTGGTACGCAGCACGGCGCGCAGTTCCTCGACCATGGTCAGGCTCATGGCGTTACGCACGTCGGCGCGGTTCAGGGTGATGTACAGCACGCCTTCGGCTTGTTCGAGCAACAGGGTGGTGACGGTCGGTAAGGTCATGGCTTAGCCCTTCTTTTTGCCCGGCAGGGTGCCCATCAGCTTGGCGATGATGCCCAGCATGATTTCGTCGGCGCCGCCGCCAATGGAGACCAGGCGCACGTCACGGTAGGCGCGGGCCACCGGGTTGTCCCACATGTAGCCCATGCCGCCCCAATATTGCAGGCAGCTGTCGGTCACTTCGCGGCCCAAACGGCCGGCTTTGAGCTTGGCCATGGAGGCCAGTTTGGTCACGTCGCGGCCTTTGATGTATTGCTCGGTGGCTTGGTACACCAGGGCGCGCAGGCATTCGATTTCGGTGGCCAGTTCACCCATACGGAAGTGGATGACTTGGTTGTCGATCAGCGGCTGACCAAAGGTTTTGCGTTCTTTGCAGTACTCGATGGTGGCATCGACGCAGTACTCCAGGCCCTTGATCATATTGGCCGCGCCAAACAGACGCTCTTCCTGGAACTGCAGCATCTGCATCATAAAACCGGCGCCTTCATGGCCGATGCGGTTGCGTTGCGGCACGCGCACATCGTCGAGAAACACCTGCGCGGTTTCCGAACTGCGCATGCCGAGTTTGTCCAGGTGCGGCGATACGCTGATACCGGGGGAGTTCATCGGCACCACGATCAGCGATTTATTGATATGCGGCTTGTCGTCCGAGGTGTTGGCCAGCAGGCACATAAAGTCGGCAGACGGCGAGTTGGTGATCCACATCTTGCTGCCGTTGATCACGTAGTCGTCGCCATCTTTGCGCGCGGTGGTTTTCAGCCCGGCCACGTCGGAGCCAGCGCCGACTTCCGAGACGCCGATGCAGCCGACCATTTCGCCAGTGATGGCCGGACGGAGAAATTCTTCGCGCAATTCATCCGAACCAAAGCGCGCCAGGGCCGGGGTGCACATATCGGTCTGCACGCCGATGGACATCGGAATGCCACCGCAATGGATGGTGCCGAACTCTTCAGCGGCAACAATGGAGTAACTGTAATCCAGGCCCATGCCACCGAATTTTTCCGGCTTGGAAATGCCCAGCAGGCCCAGCTCGCCAGCCTTTTTGAAAATGTCATGAATCGGAAAACGCCCAGCTTTTTCCCACTCATCGACGTGTGGATTGATTTCCTTGTCGACAAAGTTACGTACCGTGCGGCGAAGTTCTTCGTGTTCCTGGGTGATGATCATTTTTTCTTGTTCTCCTCGGGAAAGCAGTAATACGGTGATTCGTAGGTTGGGTTGAGGAGCCCCGCGACGAAGCCCAACAAGGGACAGGCGTCGCGTCTGTGGCCCGGTTGTTGGGCTTCGCTTTGCTCAACCCAACCTACGTTCGATGCTTTAAAACCGTGCCACACCGAAGGTGTTGGCCTTGAGTGGCCGCACCTCGGCCTCGGCACAAATATCCAGCAAAAAGCCCAGCAGCTTGCGTGTGTCACGGGGGTCGATCAGGCCGTCGTCCCACAGGCTGGCGGTGCCGTAGAGGGCGGTGGATTGGCTGTCGAGTTTTTGCGCGGTGACGGTTTCGAGCATGTCGAGCATTTTCGGGTCGGCTTCTTTGCCTTCCTTGGCGTGCTTGTCTTCGGTGACGATGCGCAGCACTTTGCCGGCCTGGGCGCCGCCCATCACGGCGGTGCGGCTGTTGGGCCAAGCGAAGATAAAGCGTGGGTCCAGGCCACGGCCGCACATGGCGTAGTTGCCGGCGCCGTAGGAGCCGCCGACGACAATCGTCAGCTTGGGCACGCGGGCGTTGGCCACCGCTTGAATCAGTTTCGAGCCGTGTTTGATCACGCCTTGCTGTTCCGACTCGGTGCCAACCATAAAACCGGTGGTGTTGTGGAAGAACAGAATCGGCGTATTGCTCTGGTCGCACAGCTGAATAAATTGCGCCGCTTTGGCCGCGCCCTTGGGCGTGATCGGGCCGTTGTTGCCGATAAAACCGCAGGCTTGGCCTTCGATCTGCAGGTGGCCGCAAATGGTCTGGTTATCGAACTCGGGTTTGAAGTCCAAGTACTCGGAACCGTCGGCAATGCGAGCGATGATTTCGCGCACGTCGTAGGGCTTTTTCGCGTCGCTGGGGATCAAGCCAAGCAGCTCTTCAGCCGGGTACAGTGGCTCGCGCACAGGCTTGCGTGGGCGGTGAGGCAACTGGGCATTCCACGGCAGCATGCTGACAATTTCGCGGGCAATGCGTAGGCCGTCGGCGTCGTTTTCCGCCAGGTATTCCGCCGTGCCGGCGGTTTGTGCGTGCATCTCGGCGCCGCCCAATTCTTCGTCGGTGGCCACTTCGCCAGTGGCAGCTTTGAGCAGCGGTGGGCCGGCCAAAAACATCTTGGCTTTGCCGCGTACGACCACGGTGTAATCGGACAAACCTGGCTGATAAGCGCCACCCGCCGTGCTGGAACCGTGCACCACCGTCACTTGCGGCAAGCCCATGGCGGACATGCGCGCCTGGTTGGCAAAACCGCGAGCACCTTCGACGAAAATTTCCGCCGCGTAGTTAAGGTTAGCGCCGCCGCTTTCGGCCAGGGTTACCACCGGCAGTTTGTTTTCAAAGGCGATTTGTTGCAGGCGCAGGGTCTTTTTCAGGCCGCTGGGGGAAATGGTGCCGCCCTTGATCGCGCTGTTGCTGGCATTCACCAGGCAACGTACGCCAGCGATATAGCCAATGCCGGAAATAATGCCGCCACCGGCGCCGGTGCCGTCTTTGTCGTCATGCAGTTTGTAGCCGGCCAGCGAAGCCAGTTCGAGAAACGGCGCGCCGGGGTCAAGGAGCAAATTCAAGCGTTCGCGCGGCAGCAGTTGGCCGCGTTTGTCGAACTTGGCTTTGGCTTCGGCTGCCTTGTCCAAGACCTTTTGCTCGACCTCGCGAAACGCCGCGACGGTGGCCAACATGGCCTCGCGGTTGCGCGCGTAGTCGGCGCTGTTGGTGTCCAGTTCGGACTGAATGACCGGCATGGGCTACTCCTTCTCCGAGGGTTTGAGTACGTCGGGCAGATAGGCGCGGTGAAAGCCGTTATACGACTCGGCGCTCTTGGCTTTGCCCAGGGTCCAGGCACGGCTGCCCTGGCTGGCGGCGCCGTCGATGCGCACGGTATTGCCGCTGATAAAGTTGGCGCCGGGGGTCAGCAAAAAGACGATGGCCGAGGCCACTTCCGACTCGGTGCCAATGCGTTGCAGCGGCACGTGATCTTTCAGCGAGCGGATCATGTTTTTCATTGAATCGGGGTAGGTGTCCATGCCGCTGGAGGCGATCCAGCCGGGTGCCACAGCATTGACCCGCACGCCGGCGTAACCCCATTCCACGGCAGCGGTTTTGGTGAAGTTTTCCATGCCGGCGCGGGCGGTGCCGGAGTGGCCCATACCGGGCATGCCGCCCCACATATCGGCGAGCATATTGACGATGCTGCCGCCGTGTTTGCTCATGCTTTGGGTAAACACCTCACGGGCCACCAGGAAGCCGCCGACCAGGTTGGTGCGCACCACGGTTTCGAAACCTTTCTGGTTGATCGACACTAACGGCGCCGGGTATTGGCCGCCGGCGTTGTTGACCAAATGATGGATGCGCCCGTGTTCAGCCAGCACCTCGGCGACCATCACTTTCACCACCTCTTCTTCACGGATATCGGCGGCTTTCCAACTGGCACTGCCGCCATCGCTGATGATTTCATCGGCAGTGCTTTGCAGCTTGTCCCACTTGCGCCCGACCAGCACCACATGGGCGCCAAGGGCAGCCAATTCATGTGCCGTAGCGCGGCCGATGCCGCTGCCGCCGCCGGTGACCATGATGGTTTGGCCGCTGAACAGGCCGGGTTTGTAGATGGAGTCGTAGCTCATGTGCGGCTCTCGCTTTTTTGTTTTTTAACCGACATTCCTGCCTTTTACTCCGTCATTCCCGCGCAGGCGGGAATCCAGAATGTTGCGCAGGTATGCGTCCCTCTGGCGATTCTGCAACCCTTGCGGGGATGCCGGTGTTTGCTCCTGTAGGGTGTGCTGTGCGCACCACGGTACACACGGACATTGCTTGGCGCGCACGGCACACCCTACGTCGAGGTTTAATCCAGTTTTTGCGCCAACGCCTTCGGCACCGGCACGGGGAATTCCAATAGCTGTTGAGCAAACGCTTTGCCTTGCGGATCGATGCGCAAGCTGGCGACACCGCCGCCGCCCAGGGCGTTTTCCAGGAGGAAATTGAGGCCGTTACAGCCGGGCAGATACCAGCGGTTGATGCGCCCGCTAATGGGGTCGAGCACATGGCCCATCCACTCGGCCACCGCTTCCACGCTGAGCGCGGCAGCAATCCACGGCAGGTATTCAGCCTCACGGGCCATCACGCCAATATTGCTGTGGTTACCTTTGTCGCCGGAGCGCGCCACGGCCAGTTTCACCAGCGGCACACTGGCGTCGGCATCACCCTGGGGCAGAGGTGCTTCGGTCGCTACGGCCAGGGCCGCTGGGTCCAAGGTGTCGACGCTGGGCAGGGCAACGGGGTGGCGTTCGCCGTTCAGTTCCACGTCCAGGGTGCAGGCGTTTTTGTCGACCAAAAAGGAGAACAGGCGAATTACCGGGTACACGGTCGGGCGGCCGCCGACAATGCCGGTGAGGCCTGGCGCCATACCGGTGGCGGCTTGGGCGATTTCGCGCGAGAAGAGGACCAGCGCTTCTTTTTTCGCGTGGCGTACGGCCAGTTTTACCACCACTTCGCGGCTGTCTTGGCGTTGGCCGTGAGGGCCGTAAGTGGCCTCGCTGCCGAGCAGTTCGATGTTTGTTTCCACATAACCCGGCCAGCCACGCTCAGCGAACATTTCTGCGGTTTTGCTGATGATCGCTTGGCTCACCCGTTGAGCTTTTTTCACCGCGTCGATGCCGGCAATCAGGCAACTGGCGGTGCAGCGAAAACCATCCGGGTAGGTGGCCGAGACTTTGTACTGATCGGTGGGGGGCAAGCCTTTGGCGCCGTCGACCTGGACGCAGTCGCTGCCCAAGTCGGTGAGCTGCACCTGGGTGAAATCGCAGACCACATCCGGCAGCAGGTAAGCCCGTGGATCGCCGATTTCGTAGAGCATTTGTTCGCCGACGGTAAAGGGCGTCACCAGGCCGCCCGTGCCCGCCGGTTTGCCGACGATAAAGCTGCCATCAGCTGCGACTTCAATCACTGGAAAACCAATGTGCTCGTAGTCCGGCACGCTTTCCCAGTCGGTGAAGTTGCCGCCGGTGCACTGCGCGCCACATTCGATGATATGGCCGGCCAGCGCGGCTTGCGCGAGCTTGTCGTAGTCCTGCCAGCTCCAGCCAAATTCGTGTACCAGCGCGGCGCTGACCACTGCGCTATCGACCACGCGGCCGGTAATCACAATGTCGGCGCCCAAGGCCAAGGCTTCAACAATGCCCGGTGCGCCCAGGTAGGCGTTTACCGATACACACATGGGCGGCAGCGGGTTGCCGGTGAACATCTCGCGGGTGCCGGCTTTGTTGAGTTCGGGCAGTTTGCTTTGCAGGTTATCGCCATGCAGCACGGCGATTTTCAGGCTTACGCCGGCTTTCTCGCAGGCGGCAGCCAAGGCCTTGGCGCAGGCTTGCGGGTTAACGCCACCGGCATTGCTGATGACACGGATTTTTTTCCTGGCGATGGTTTGCAACAGCGGCGCGAGCACTTCAATAAAGTCGCCGGCATACCCTTGCTCGGGGTTCTTCATGCGCGCGCCAGCCATCAGCGACATGGTGATTTCGGCCAAGTAGTCGAACACCAAGTAATCCAGCTCGCTGTTATTTACCAGTTGAGCGGCAGCGGTAGAGGTGTCACCCCAAAAGGCGGAGGCGCAGCCGATGCGTACGGTTTTAGTCATTGGAATTGTGTCCGTCACGTATTCGATGGGGTGACCATACCAAGCAAGCGCTTGGTTAGGGAAGCCCCCTTTTTATCTTTCTTAACGAAAGCACTGCCAAGCGCTTGCTTGGTTACCGCTTCACGCTTAAATTTCACCAATGCCGACAAGCACTTGCCACTTTTCAGGCCGGGCGTTGGGTTAGGGGGAATACGCGTGGATGAAACACAAGCCCAGAAGGTGATGCACGACTTGGTGGTTGAGGGCCAAGTCACGGACCCGGAAAGCGCCCGTGGCAAGCTGCTGCAAACCGCTGCTCACCTGTTCCGCAGCAAAGGCTACGACCGCACCACGGTGCGCGACTTGGCCGGTGCGGTGGGCATTCAGTCGGGCAGCATCTTTCACCACTTCAAAAGCAAGGACGAAATCCTGCGTTCGGTGATGGAAGAAACCATCCGCTACAACACCGCCCTGATGCAGGCTGCTCTTGCCGATGCCACCAACGTGCGCGAGCGCGTGCTGGCGCTGATCCGTTGCGAATTGCAGTCGATCATGGGCGGCACTGGCGAAGCGATGGCGGTGCTGGTGTATGAGTGGCGCTCGCTGTCAGCGGAAGGGCAGGCCTACATCCTCAACTTGCGCGACACCTACGAGCAGATCTGGTTGGCGGTATTGGGCGAGGCCAAAGACGCTGGCTATTTCAAGGGTGACCCCTTTGTGCAGCGGCGGTTTCTCACCGGAGCGCTGTCGTGGAGCACCACCTGGTTTCGCGCTGACGGGCCAATGAGTTTGGATGAGCTGGCTGAAGAGGCGTTGAGCTTGGTGATTAAGGGCTGATAAGCCCACATCGCCCGGTGCGCACAGCACACCCTACGAGCAGACCGCGTTTGCTGTGCTATGCGCACCGTGACGCGGTTGCCGAACACAGGCTACAGGCGCTTGGGTCTGGAGTTTTCGGCGCCGCGTTGCAGGGTGCGTTGGCTGGCTTGCACCAGCCAGCAGGCGAGAATAAACG